>NZ_JBTRWP010000022.1:0-48626 GCF_054609335.1 Acidiferrobacter sp.
CAAACTTGGAGATGTGGTGGAGGAATAAGATCGCGGCGCCTGTTTGGCGCGCGATCACCTCCAGCCACATCAGTAGTCGCGCCATTTCCCCATTCGAGTTCTCATCCAGTCGATGCGCCCGGGAAATCGTGTCGATAATGACAAGTCGCGCTCCCAGGCAAAACTCTACCAGCCCGCCGCGTTGTTCTTTGTCTCCCGCGTCGAGTCCGGCGCCGACCACAGAGAGCAGGTCCACTCGCTCCGCGGCGATGGCGCGGTCCTCGGGAGACAGCCGCGCGCCGATGGCGTACAACCGGTGCTGGAGGACCGGCTGCGGATCTTCCGCGGCCAGGTAGACAACTCTCCCAAACCCTCCAGGCTCGACCCCCACCGTGTCGCCACCACCGGCCACGGCGATGCTGGCTTGAATCGCCCAAAACGATTTGGAGGTGGCACCTGGGGCGAAGAGCGTCCCCACGGTACCGGCCAAAAAACCAGGCCAGATAAAATCGAGAGGCACGGGCTCGTTGTTGAACGCCTCCAGGATGTCGACCCGATACTTGCAAAAATCGATGCTCATGCCGTGCCCTCCATCTGGTCTGGCGTAGCGGTCTGTCGCAATTCCTCGGCCAGGCGGAAGCAAAGGGCGATCTGTTTTTCTGAGATGTGCCCCTTTGTGCGCCTGTAGTTAATTAGATCCAGCGCGATGCGGACCGGCCGCGCCGCAGGGTCCCTATCCTCAATCAGAAAGGCCGCGGCCGAGAGGTCCGCGCCTAAGCTGGACCCCGACCACATGTCTACCCCTATCGCGCCGCAATCCCCGCCGTTCGCGAGATCCCGCGCGACTGCGGCGACCAGCGCCGCAAGTTTTTCCCGGGTCCAGAATGGGTGGTTCATAGGTCACCCCCGTTATCGTTGTCGAACATGTCGCCCTGGGGATCGTCTGGCTGCGACCCGCTTGCGCTTGCCACCCGCTTGAAAACGTCAGTCGCAATTTGCCGGACGCGGGTGGGCGTGACTGGGGGCCACAGCACCGCCCCGATCTCCCGCGCGTTGCGGCCCTCTGACAAAAGTTTGCACACAGCGCGTTCCTGGTGGGTCCGGGTAAACCGAATAAGCTGCCCCCACCGACGTGGGGAAAGTCCGCACACGATTGGGGATGAGGTTTCAGGCCAGCGCGGAATGTCTAAAAAGTCATTCCAGTTCTCAGGGAATAAATCATCTATGAACCCCACTACGACCCCGCGGTGCTTTCGGGATTGGGATTTCATGCTCATTGGGCACCCCCGGATTTACGGGGGCGGCCCATGGGCTTCGTATCTGCCGCCACATCAGTGAGTCCGTCGAGATATGCGGCCAGAGTGACCAGGGGGACCATCCGCCTTCGCCCGACTTTGACTGCCCGTAGAATCGGTCGCGACGACCGCAAATTGTTGCGCAGCGAGCCGGACGCCCAGCCAATGACCGCCGCCGTGTCAGGAATGAATAGGTTTAATTGTTTTGGGAACATCTCTCGCAAGATGGCGAGATGAATGGAGTCTTTCTGTGCAGTAGGCATGACGTACCCTCGCAGGTACGCCAGCTGCCTTGTGTGTGGCGTAAATCAAAATACGGTGGGTGCCCTACGCGTACTCCCCAAGGGGAACTAAGTCCGTACGCCAGGGGGTCGCGATGTCCGCTGCCCGTCGGGCCTGGCAACAACGCGGCCAAGAATTTGCGATTCGTGGGCTGGTCGCGCCCGCGGGTTTCCCCGCAACTGGCCCCCGCGCCCCAGCGGAATGGTCGGGCCAGTCGATCACACTCCATGACACCATCAGCAATAAAGAGGAGTGACAAGAACATCCTAGCAAACTCAACAGAATAGCGCAACCCATTGAATCATATACGGATTGATACAGCATAACATACGCATGTTATTGCACATTTCGAGTCTTGCCGTGCTGTAATTATGCTGTAACGGGAAACAAAAATGGATGATAGGGGATGCTATCCGATGATAGACAGTGCGCGGGCATCAATGCCGATAAACCGTGGCATATCAGTGTGTTGCGTGTAACTTATTGTTTGGCTTGGGTGTATTCTGCGTCGGTTCAAATGGCAAAACTCGCGTTCGCAATGCGAAGGTCGGGAGTTCGATCCTCCTCCGCACCACAAAATCAAAGACTTACGCGGTATGTAGGCCCTACGGCTGCCGATAGGTCCCGGCCTTCTCTCTTGCGGTGTTACGCCGAGACAAGCCCGCCTTCTGGCACGCCGGCATTTCCTTAGGTTCGATCTGCTCCATCCTTTTCATGCTTGCCTAGTCTGTGGTGAGCAGCCGAAGTGATTCCCAGACCCGGCACGCCTTTGCGCTAAAGCGCGTAATGTCTCCACGACGCAGCCTACCGCGCCGACACCCGCCCATCGTGCGCCCGTGACGAAAGCCTTCCCGCACCATTGTGCGGCATGACCGGTCATCATTGTATTTGCGAAAGCGCCTGTCATGTCTGCCGTGAGCGGCCTCCCGGCGCCGCTCGCGGCTTGAAGGGGCATCGGCCAAGGTCTGCCTTTTACCGAGTCCCCGTCTTGCGAAGAATCCGTTCGGCGCTTCGCCCTCCCCGGCGCGATCGGCCCATCTCACCTTTGTCTGCCTATGGCGCTTGCGACTTCGAGGCGGTCCCTGAGCGCGTTAGGCTCCCGTCGCCCAAGGTTCGCCCGGGGTGACGGCAAGAAGCTCAATCGGGGTGCAAAACCGGGTGTTTTGCCCTTCCCCCTTCGCAAGAAACCGGCCTCCGGGCCTTGCGCCCGTTGAAAGCGGCCCGGTTATACCCATGAAGAGATAGTTGTCAAGGAAAATGCGGGTTTTTGGAATGCGCGTGTTAGACAACCCCGCGCGGGTTTGGTAAAAAGACCTCGATGGATAGATGGAAAGATGATGCAAGAAAAGTCTAACAGCACCAAGTCACCAAGGGGGTTGTGAGCGCGATGGCCTATCAAGTCAACGGCAAGGCGGTGGAAAGCACGGAGACGGGATATCTCGTGAATCAGGCGGACTGGGACAAGGCGGTGGCCATGGAAATTGCCAGGACCGAGGGTGTGGATCTGAGTCAGGACCATTGGGATGTGATCGAGTATCTGCGCGATCAGTACCTCAACCACAACGGCGAGCTGCCGAACAACCGCCATATTCTGAAGGGTATGCAGGAGGTCTGGTCGGACCGCAAGGTCGACAACAAGACACTTTTCGATCTTTTCCCCGGAAATCCCTCGAAGCAGGCAGGCCGCATTGCGGGTCTTCCTGAAAGCATGCGCAAGGGCGGCTATTAGTCCGTAGGCGCTTGCGGGATACTCACCTGTCGGCAGAGCGCCCGCCGCCTAAGCGCGGCGCGATCGCGTCTGCCGAGGCGCTAGAGCGGCTGCATCCGGCGATGCTCCGTAGGCACGTTTTTTGTGCTCAGTGAACGCGTGACTCTTCCGTGCTCGTGTGGGCGACGTGCGCATCGGGCGGCGGGGCTGCACGCTCACGGCCCCTGGTGCGAGTGCCCTATCCCCCTTTTTTTGCGGTTTTTGCGAGTAACGCACGGCCTGTCGGAGTTCGTTTAAACGAGAACGGAAAGGCGCGCTAGACAGATATCGAAGTCAGCTGATCGCGTCGATAGGGTCAGATTACCAACATTCATGCCGGTGGCGATCTCCCTGTCGTGAGGGGAACCTCATCGGAAGTCAGACATCGTTCGATGTTGGAAGAGCCCATTTCTTGAATAAAAGGAGCTCATCTGTCATGATCGCAACCCCCTTTTTCCGGGGTGACTGCGTTCATCCTACTTAGGTCCGACTTATGCGGGCTCAAGAGTTCTGTAGGATGGTTTCGCATGCAGCGCATAAGGAGAGAGACATGAAAATAACGAGACGGCTGTCGCGATGCCTCGGGGGGCACGTGGAAGCTGAAAGCAGTGTTCTTTGGTCTTCTCGCCACGGCCTGACATGGACTCTCGGGGCCTTCGCGACGGCAGGCCTGATCGGAACCACCATGGCCTTGATCTTTTGGACTAAGGGTCATATTGCGTCCGGTGCCGGTGCCGGGGCTAACCGTATCGTTCTTACTGCAAATGCGGCACCTCCAGCGCTCTGGTCCAATGCTTGGCTCGGTCGTAGGCCGTATCGCGCCGTAGCCTTCCATGGTCTTAGGAGGTTCGCGACGGGGTTTAGCCTTGTTGTGCCCGAGAAGTCTCGGACGCTGCGCCAGGCCCTGATGCGCATGGCGCCGGATATCGGCGTGCATTTGGTGAGATTCAAGGATGAGCTGTCGAGCGACGCAGGACGGGCTTTTTCGGCGCACGCGTGGCTTTGACCGTCTCATGCGACCACCATCGGCCGGCCTTTTGCGACCTTTTGTCCGAGTGCGACCAGGGTTCTAAACGCGGCAGAGGCGCGCGGGGAAAGCGTTTGCCAGGATGAGCTCGGCCCGGGGGCCTCGAAAACCCGGATGGGGGCGCGCGTGGCGGATGGTTATAATGCGCCGATGCAAATAAAGCCATGGGAACAGAGCGGCATGTCTTGGCAGGCTCTCGGTGGACGGTTGCTTGCGACAGCCTCCAAACCACGTACCGCGCGAGTGATTAACACGGGCGCTGCGGTCGTCGTGGCGGCGCTTTTGGCGAGCTGGACATGGGGCGCGCTATCGCCCCCAGGGCAATCGGCGGCGCCGCAGGTCACGGTGGAGCATTCCACGCAGGCGCCTCTATCGGTTTTGTTGAGAAGCCATCTGTTTGGCCGGTCGGCGACAACGACGCTGGCGGCGATCCCGGTGAGCCATCTCGCGCTGACCTTGTCCGGGCTTGTAGCGGGAAAGCCTGGCGTTGCATTGATCGGTAAGCCCGGACAGGGTGTCCGCCCGTATATCGTCGGGGCGACCATATCGACGGGCGTGGTGCTGGCGGCAGTCGCCTCTGATCGGGCGATTCTGAAACACAATGGGCGGCTTCAGAGCCTCTTGTTGTACCCGCCCAGCGCGACAAGCGCAGGCGCGCCGTCCAGCACGGCGACGCTCGCGCCACCGGCGCCGGTGGCGGTGCCACAGGCCAGCCTGGGCATCAGTCATCCCGTCACGGTTCCGGTCGAGCCGTCGGTCGTGGCGGCGTTCGGCAGTGTGTCGAACGTAACCTTGAAATCGTGGCTTACGCCCGGCCCCGCGGGCGGCGTGCTTGTAAAAGAGGCTCCAGGACAGGCCTTTGCAAGTCTTGGCTTGCGCAAGGGTGACATTATCGAGGAGGTGAACGGACGGCCCGTGAACTCCTTGGGTGCCGCGGTCAGTGCCTATATGGCCGGGGCGAAAAACGGTGACGTTACAGTGGATGTAGCGCGCGACGGGCACATGAAAGCCTTCACGTACAGCATGCAAGGCCCGTGAGTCAGTTCGTGTTGTGGATACCCTTTCTAAGGACAGAATACCGATGGGTGAATGGGCGCGTAGTCGCTTATGTGCGGGGTTGCTTCTAACGCTGGTCTTCTCGAGTGCGCGATATCCAGCTTTTGGAGACGACAAGGCCGGCGTTGCATTGAACGATCACCCCGTCGTAGGCGCGCATACGCCCCTGACGCCTAAGCCCGCATCGCACCCCGTATTAAGCGCCGGGGCCGCACCAGCGGTGGCAACCGGTGGCTCCACTGTCGTGAGCACGTCCGACAAGGTCCCGCCAGGTAAGATGTTGTTTAATTTTGACAACGCGAATATCCGCGCGGTGATTCGTGCCGTCGCCGAGCTTACGGGCAAGAACTTTCTGATCGATCCGCGCGTACAGGGCAAGGTCACTATCGTGTCGGCCGCGCCAGTATCGCTGCAGGCCGCCTACCAGATCTTTCTGGGCGCCCTGAAGGCGCAAGGTTTTACGGCCGTCCCAGGGCCCGGGCATGTCGTGAAGATTCTTCCCCAGGCCAACGCCCGCCAGGCGGCGCCCGTGAGTGCGCATTGGCCCGCGGGTGGTGATGAATTGGTCACCCAGGTAATCCCCATAGACGCGGGTCAGGCCTCGCAGATCATGCCGCTTTTGCGCCCCCTCATGTCGAGCGCGGGCATCATTTCGGTGTACGCCCCTACCAATACCCTGATCGTCACAGATGATGCCGATAATGTCCGCAGGCTCATGCGCATCGTCTATGGCCTTGAGGCCGAGGTCCGATCGCCGGTCGTAATCATCCCCGTCCATTACGCCTCGGCTGTGGATATGGCAAATCTCCTTGTGCGCTTGGGGGAGGCCCAGTTGCCGAGCGCTTCCGGGACACTGGTGGGCAACTATAGCCCCGTCTACATCGTGCCGGATACGCGCTCCAATAGTCTGCTCGTCCGTACCGCAAGCCGAAGGAAGCTGCGATTCATAGAGGCCCTCGTGAATAAGCTCGATATCCAGGGCGAGAGCGGTGGTACCACGCATGTCGTGTATCTGCGCAACGCGCGGGCAAGCCGGATCGCGAAGATCTTGCGGGGTCTTTTGCAGGGGGAGGCTAAGGGGGCGAGCAAGCGCGTGGTCGCGGCGGTCCAGCCTGTCGCCATGGCGGGGCAGCCGCCTGTTTCAGGAAAAGTTTCGGCCCACGCCATAAAATCGTCTGTTGTTCAGGCCGATCCTTCCATTAACGCACTTATTATCAATGCGCCGAATGCCGTGTATGATAGTCTGCGTGCGGTCATTTCTAAGCTGGACATACGGCGAGCTCAGGTATTTGTGAAGGCGCTCATAGCCGAGGTCACGGTCGACAATCAGGCTGAGCTCGGCGTGCAGTGGGCCGGCGCGGCTCCTGCTGGCAGTGGCGCGGTGGCCGGCGTGACGAACTTCCCCGTGACCGGTTCAGGGATAGTCTCGACAGCGGCGGCCCCCTCGAATTTGGCGAACGAAGCGGGGCTTGCGCTCGGGTTCATAAGCGGCACCGTGACGCTCGCGGGCGGTCAGACCGTTGTCGGTCTTTCGGCGTTCGCCCGCGCCTTGCAGTCGGTCTCGGGCGTGAACGTCTTGTCGACGCCCGATCTCCTCACGCTCGACAACACGGAAGCAAAAATCATGGTTGGACAGAACGTGCCATTCATTACCGGCAGCTATTCCACCGCCGGGACGGTCGGTACGGCGGCTGTGAATCCGTTTCAGACCGTTGAGCGTAAGAACGTGGGCCTCACGTTGAAAATCAAGCCGCAGATCACTGCCGGCAACAACATAAAAATGCAGATCTACGAAGACGTGTCGAGCATAGCGCCGAGCCTGTCGGGTGCAGTCGACCTCATAACGAACAAACGCGAACTGAAGACCACAGTGATTGTGGCCAACGGCAAGACGATAGTGCTGGGGGGCCTCATAAGCGATGAGGTGGAGAATAATTGGCAGGGCGTGCCGCTCTTAGACAGCATCCCCTTGATCGGAAATCTCTTTCGCTATCGTCAGCGCGTGAAGAAGAAGACCAACCTCATGGTGTTCTTGAAACCTGTGATCGTGCGCAATAGCGAACAGAGCGAGGGATTCACGGCCTCGCGCTACGCTATGATGCGGGCCGAGGAGGATGCGGTGCGCTTCTCGCATTCTTATGTGTTACCGAATTATCATCAGCCCCATATGGCGCCGTTGCAAGAGGGCAAGACCGCGCCCAGCGTGCCTCCTGCCCCGAAGGCGGTGGCGCCGGGTGGAACGCATGGTTGAAATGATCGAGCGTCCCCTGGATAAGGAGTGGATCAGCAGACTTCCTTACCACTTCGCGAAACGCTACGGCGTGATGAGTGTGGGGCTGGTCGGTGATGAGGTGGAGGTGTGGCAGAGGGAGGACGTGCCGGGCCCGGTTCTCGCGGAGCTCGAGCGGGTGCTGCGCAGGCCGCTGCACCTTACGACTGTGGGTGAAGAGGCCTTCCAGGCGGCCCTTAATACGGGGTACGCGCGCGACATGTCGCATGCCCAGCAGATCATGGGCGCCCTCGATGAAAAGCTGGACTTGGCCGAACTCGCCCAGCACCTGCCGAAGACCCAGGATCTGCTGGAGAGCGAGGGTGACGCGCCGGTGGTGCGCCTGATCAATGCGCTGCTCACGCAGGCGGTACGCGAAAAGGCCTCGGATATCCATATAGAGGCCTTTGAAACCCGGTCCCTGGTGCGTTTCCGCGTCGATGGGGTATTGCGCGACATCATAGAGCCGCAGAAGGCCGCGCACGGGATACTGGTTTCGCGGATCAAAATCATGTCGCGGCTCGACATTGCCGAAAAGCGGCTCCCGCAGGACGGGCGTATCACCTTGCGTCTGGCCGGGCGACCCATCGATGTTCGCGTCTCGACGGTACCCACGGCGCACGGCGAGCGCGTGGTGATGCGCCTTCTGGACAAGCAGGCCGGCCGCCTGAATCTGGGCGCACTCGGGATGCCGGCCGACACGCTCACCATACTGCACAACCTCATCCATCAACCTCACGGGATCTTTCTCGTCACGGGCCCCACGGGCTCGGGGAAGACGACGACCCTCTATTCGGCGCTGGGCGAGCTCAATACGCACACGTCGAACATCATGACGGTCGAGGATCCGGTCGAGTATGAACTGGATGGTGTGGGGCAGATTCAGGTGAACCCCAAAATTGACCTGACGTTCGCGCGGGCATTACGTTCCATTCTGCGACAGGATCCGGACATCGTCATGATCGGCGAGATCCGCGACCTTGAGACCGCCCAGATCGCCGTGCAGGCAAGCCTCACGGGCCATCTGGTTTTGGCGACCTTGCATACGAATGACGCGGTGGGTGCCGTGACACGTTTGGTCGATATGGGCATAGAGCCCTTCCTGGTTGCTTCGACCCTCCTTGGGATCTTGGCGCAACGCCTCGTGCGCACTTTATGTGGCACCTGTCAGGGGCACGCACAGGCGGTCGGTGTGACCTGCCCGGCCTGTGGATCGACCGGCTATCAGGGGCGCACGGGGCTTTACGAACTCTTGACGGTAAGTGACGAGTTGAAGGCATTGATCCATGACCGGGCCGCCGAGGCCCGGTTGCGAGAAGTCGCGCTTGCGCAAGGGTTGCGCACGCTCTATCAGGATGGCCTGCGGGTCGTCGCCGAGGGGCGCACGAGCATGGAAGAGGTAATGCGGGTTTCCCGTGACTGATTATGGCGGCATTTGAGTATGAGGCGCTAGACAGCGACGGACGCGCTATAAAAGGCGTCATGGAGGGTGACGGGGAGCGGCGTGTCCGCGTCCTCCTGCGCGAAAAGGGGTTCATTCCGATCAAGGTCGCGCCCATCGAAAAGGAGCGCGCCGAGCGACGGGCGTTTCGTTGGCAGACCGGCCTCAAGACCGCGGAGCTGTCGCTCCTGACCCGCCAATTTGCGACTTTGGTGCGCGCGGGCCTGCCCATTGAGGAGAGTCTGCAGGCTTTGACGGAGCAGAGCGAGTCCGCGCGCGCCCGCAAGATCCTTGCGGCGGTGCGCACCAAGGTCCGCGAAGGGCAGTCCCTCGCGGGCGCCCTCGGGGATTTCCCGGGGTCCTTCCCGCCGCTCTATCGTCATCTCGTGGAGGCCGGCGAACAATCCGGGAAACTCCCGGTAATCCTGGAGCGGCTTGCCGATTACACTGAGCAGCGCCAGGCCTTGACGCAAAAGGTGTGGGTGGCCTTTCTGTATCCGGCGCTGGTAACGATAGTGGCAGTGGCCATCGTGGGCGGCCTGCTCGTGTACGTTGTGCCCCAGATCGCTCAGGTCTTCGTCGATAGCGGTGCGCCGCTCCCCTGGGCGACACGGGCCTTGATCGCCATAAGCCATATTGCCAAGGAGGGCGGGGTCGCGTGGCCTATTGGCTTTCTTGCGATTCTGGTCGCGGGGCGGCTCTTTTTGCGCAAGCGCGAGCGGCGCATCGCATGGCAGAGGCTGCTTCTGCGCGTGCCGCTTTTGGGGCGGCTCATAAGGGGCCTGAACGCGGCGCGGCTTGCGAGCACCTTGGGCATCCTCACGAGCTCTGGGATCCCGCTGCTGCTCGCGCTCGAAACGGCCATGCAGGTGGTTACCAACTTGCCGATGCAGATGGCAGTCGAGGAGGCCAGGCAGGAGGTGCGCGAGGGTGGTTCGCTTGCCCGCTCGCTCGGTCGCGCAAAGCTCTTCCCGCCGCTTGTCATCCATTTGATCAGTAGCGGCGAGGCGAGCGGCTCCTTGGATACCATGCTCTCGCGCGCCGCCGAGGCACAGACGCGTGAGCTCGAGGGCTTCGTGACTGCGCTTACGAGTCTGATCGAACCTGTGTTGATTCTCGTCATGGGGGGGATGGTGCTGTTCATCGTGCTTGCCATCCTGCTGCCGATTTTCGATATGAACCAACTTATCAAGTGAGCCTTATGTTCAAGATGCAGCGATCGCGTGGTTTTACCCTCATCGAGGTCATGGTCGTCATGGTGATCATAGGGATCCTGGCGGCTGTGATCGTCCCTAAAATCATGAACCGGCCGAATGAGGCGCGGATCGTGGCGGCCAAGAACGACATCCGCTCGATCATAAGCGCCCTCAAGCTCTACCGGCTCGACAACGGCCGATATCCGACCCAGCAGCAGGGCCTGAAGGCTCTGGTGCAGAAGCCCACTTCGGGGCCGGCCGCGCCCGACTGGCGTAGTGGGGGATATTTGCCGCGGCTGCCCGTCGATCCGTGGGGACAACCCTATCAGTATTTGAATCCCGGCATCCACGGGGGCGTGGACGTTTTCAGTTACGGACCGCACGGCAAGGGCCATGGTATGAAGGACGTCATAGGGTCATGGCAGCTCTAGGGGGTGAGCGCGGCTTTACCTTATTCGAGATCCTGGTCGTACTGGCCTTGATCGGCATCATGCTGGGCGTGCTCGTACCGCGGCTTGGACGGGGTATTGGGGTGTCGGCGCGCAGCGAAGGTCTGCGGCTTCTGGCGCTCCTGCGCGCGGCCCGCACCCAGGCGATCGTGACCGGCAGGCCTTACCGCGTGAATTTCGGGGCCCATGGTTACGAGTTCTTGACATTGAATGGTCACGGCCGTTTCTCGCAGGTGAAGGGCGCCCTGTTTCGCCCCCGGCACCTGCCCGCGGGGGCCGTGATTCGGGACCTCGGAAAAACGCATGCGGTGATCTTTACGCCAAGCGGGCTTGGCCGCGCGTTTCGGCTCGAGGTGGTGACGTCCCACGGACGGTTCCTGTTGTCGGGAGATAACAATGGGCGCGTCAAGGGTGCGGCAAAGAGCTGAGTGTGGCGGCTTCACGCTGCTGGAGGTGCTAATTGCCCTCTTCATTCTGGCGATTGCGCTCGCGGCTGTGATGCGCAATCTGACGCAGGCGATCACGACCGCAGGCGCGCTTCGGGATCGTACGCTCGCGCTATGGGTGGCCGAGAACCGACTCGCGCGCGTGGAGGCCGTGATCCATTGGCCGCCCACAGGCAGGCATCAGACGAGTGCGCGCGAGGATGGGCGGCGTTTTCGGGTGGTGACGCGTGTGCGTGCCACGGCGTTGCCGGAGATCCGTCGCGTGCGCATCACGGTCCGTCGGGCCCACCGCGGGCATGTCTTGATGCGGCTCGTGGGCTTCGTGCGCAAGCCATGATGCGCAGCAAGGGGTTCACGCTGCTCGAGATGTTAGTGGCCATCGCCATTTTCGCGGTCGTGGGCGCGATCGCCTACACCGGGCTCGACCGTGCCATGGCCATCCGCGCGCACCTTAAGGCCGTGCGCGTGCGTTGGCAGGAACGCGAGCTTGCCTACTACCGCTTGGCCGAGGATTTGAGTCAGGCGCGTGGCCGGCCGGTGCGCGACGGCGCCGGGACCTTGGTGCCAGCCTTCGTGGTGCGGCGCATGGGGCGTGGCGTACGTCTGAATTTTACGACCGGCGGAACGCCGCCTTTCCGGTTGCGTCCGGCAAGCGATCTGCGGCGGGTGGATTACACGGTGATGCATGGGCGTCTGATATGGCGGCGGTGGGCGGTTCTGGATCGCGCTCCGGGCGAGCACCGGGCGCACGAGGTGCTGATGCGCGGCGTGCGTCGCCTCCGGGTGCGGCTTTTGGCGTCCAACGGGCTCTATGTGCGCACCTGGCCGCTCGCCGGCCAGCCGGCCGCAGACCCCAATGCCGTCAAGGTGACCCTGACACTGAAGGACGGCCGGCATATCCGTTGGCTGTTCCCGGTCGGCCGATGAGGCGCGAGCGGGGACTTGCCCTCATCGTGGCCCTGTTGGTGGTGGCGCTCACGGCGACCATTGCCGCGGATCTTATGCGCGGCGAATTGCTATGGTTCAAGGAGAGTGGGAATGTGCGCGCTCTGGCGCAGGCACACGCGGCCATGGACGGGGCCTTCCGCCTCGCGGCTGTGGAAGTGACTCATCAAGGGCGTCATGATCAGGTTGACGATCTGGCCGAGCGCTGGGCCCAGCCCCTGCCGCGCTTCCCGGTAGGCGGCGGCACGGTGCACGCGTGGGTCCTGGACCCGGAGGGACGCTTCAACCTGAATGACCTTGTGGTGGCGGGCAAGGAGGTACCGGGGGCGGTGGCGGTGTTCACGCGGCTTTTGCAGCTGGCGGGTCTGAACCCCTCACTTGCGCAGGCGGTCGTGGCCTGGGAGATGCCTCCTGGTTCCGCCGGCGGCGGTTTCGACGCCGTCTATCTCGGGCGGCGCACGCCTTATAGAGCCGGGCGCCAACCCATGAGCGGGGTGAGCGAGCTGCGGCTGGTGCAGGGCTTCAGTGCCAAGATCGTACGGAAATTACGCCCTTATTTGACGGCCTTGCCGCTTGCGACGCCGATCAATGTGAATACGGCACCGGCCCTGGTGCTCGCAGCCTTGTGTCCGGGTCTTACGCTGAAGGAGGCGCAGACCTTGGGGCAAGAGGCGCTACGCACGCCGTTTATGAGCGCGGCGGCATTTCAGCAGGCCTTGCCGCAAGGGGTAAGTCCCAGCTATCAGGCCGACGTGCAGACGCATTATTTCCTGGTCCATGTGACCGCGCGCTTCGGGGGGATCGTCGCGCGCAGGCGTGCGCTTTTGTATCGGGCGGCGCGCGGCCAGGCGACCGTCATATTGTGGCAGGAGGCGTTATGGGAACACCATCGGGTCACGGCCAAACACACATAAGGGGCTTTATGCGCCTCGGTATAGGGGGTCACAGCCTGTCAGGTGAGAATCTTGCGAAGTGGAAAGACCGTATGGAGGCCTGGGTGCGGGCGCCGGGTGCGGCCCCCTGGAATATCTTTCTGCCGCCGGATTTCCCGGAGACTCAGACCGTCGAGTGGCGGGGCCCCGGAGCTGAGGCAGGTCGCGGGCCCTTGAGCGAATTGCCCGAGGCGGCGCGGCGCGCCTCGATCCGCGTATGGACGCCCGCCATAGAGACTTTGCTCACAGTCGCGCAGTGGCCTGGGCGTGGGCGCGGACGCTTGGCGCAGGCCTTGCCCTATCTGCTCGAAGAGCAGTTGTTGGCCGATCCGGAAACCTTAGCCTTTTCCCATCGCGATACGGAGGCCGGCATTTTCGTGGCGGTGACCGCCAAGGAGCGGCTCTCGGCGTGGCGGGCGGTCATGGAGGAGGAGCGGCTCGACGTCACCTTTTGTCCCGTGACCCTGGCCCTTCCATGGCGTCCCCGAACCTGGTCGTGTCGCTTCGCCGATGGCCAGTGGGCGGTACGCACTGGCCCCTATAGCGGTTTTGGCGCCGCGGGCCTTTTGACGCAGATTCCGGCTGCCTTCCGGCAGGCGCTCACCGAGGCCGTCAAGGCAAAGGCCGTGCCCGATTCGATCACCCTGTTTGGGGGCGACGAGGCCCTGCGTGCTTTGATCGCGCGCGAGTCGGGCCTCTCTGTCATCGCGGATGCGCGACCGATAGGGGAGGGGGAGACGCCCGGTTTTCGTCTGGGGGAGACGGGCGGGGCGGTGAGTGCCAGCGGGCTTGCCGCGCTGCGCGCATTGCGACCGGCCCTCGTAGCGCTCGCCTTGGTGCTCGCGCTCGGATTCGCGCGCACGGTATTTGATTGGGTGCGGCTCTCGCACGAGGAGGCGCGCGTTAACGCCGAGATGACATCGATCTTCACGGCGAACTTCCCGAATGCGCCGGTGCTCGACCCGGCGCGGCAGATGCGACAGGGGGTGGCGAAGCTTGCGGCACGAGCGGGCGGTGCTGGCCAAGGCTTTCTCGCGGTCTTGACCGACGCCGGCCCCGCGCTCGCGGGTCTCGCCCAAGGGGCCTTGACGCGTCTCGAGTATCGGCATGGGGCGGTGCGCTGTGCCGTGCGCCTTGCCAATTTCGATGCACTGACGGCCTTGAAGCATCACCTTATGCGCAACGGGCTCTCGGTGCAGATCACGCATGTCATGAGCCATCAGGGCGGCGTGCAGGCCTTGGTGACTATGACGAGGAGGTCGCCATGAAGACGGTTCCTTTGGTGGTGTCACGTATCCAGTCGGCATGGCTTGCACGCAGCGAGAAGGAGCGCCGAGTGGTCTTGTTGGCGGCTCTGATTGCGCTGCCGCTCTTTTTCTACATGCTTTTGTGGATACCCTTGGCCGCGCGCGTGGCCCATTGGCAGCACGTGCTCCCAAAACAACGCGCAACGCTGTCGGTCATGCGCCACGAGGCGGCCTTGGTGCACTCGCTACGCGCACATGTGGGCCATGCCCCCACGGGCACCGCGCTTTTGAGTCTGATCGAACAGCAGGCGCAGCTGGGGGCAATTGGCGGCATGCTGAGCGAGTTGTCGCCGCGCGGATCGCACAAGGCCGAGGCGGTATTCAGTAAGGTGCCGTTCAATGGGTTGGTGCGCTTCCTCGCGGGGCTTGGCGCCCGCGGGGTGGAGCCCGCGCACGTCGAGCTCACGCCCGCGGGCGTGGGGCTTGTGAGCGGGTCTGTGATTCTGGTCGTCCACTGACGATGCGCAAACTTCGCTATATCCTGCTCGCGATCCTGGCCTATGCGGTCTTTCTGCTCGCGACCGCGCCCGCGCGGGTGGTGTTGCCCTATCTCACTCAGGGATTGCCTCCCATGGTGGGTGTCACGGCCGTGCACGGCACGATCTGGGGCGGACGCGTAGACCTCATCTTGACCACGGCCACCGGGCGCGAGGCCTTGAGCCGTGTGCGATTTACCTTTATGGCCTCGCCCCTCTTCCGGGGGCGGATCGGCTATGCTCTGCGGCTTACAGGGCCCGTGCAGGGCCATATGCAGACGGCCTTCGCTTCGCAGGTGCAGGAGTTCTCCAATGTGGCCTTGAGCGCGCCCGCTGGTGTGCTTGCGTCCTTGGTCCCGGCCGCGCAAGACTTTGGGCCCGGCGGCAAGCTCACGCTGCATGCCCGCACTCTCGTGTGGGGGCCGCACCCCTCGGGCCAGGGGACTTTAACCTGGCGCGACGCCGCGCTCGTGAGCGCGCCCGTCAATCCCCTGGGGACTTATGACGCTCGTTTCGTACTGGCCGCGCCGGGGGTGGTCTATCGCATCCAGACTCTGAGCGGTGTGTTGGTCGTGCGAGGCCGTGGGCGCTATGGGTTTGCAGACGGCGCCCTTTCGTTCACGGGCGACGTGCGCAGCCATGGTCTGCGCCTAGGCGGTCTCGTGCAAAGCATCGGGGTCCCGGATGCTCATGGGGGACGTCGGGTCGATTTTCATATGACATTCTAGTCCCGGCGTACTCGCGCTCCGCCTTGGTCTCGCGTGGAGCGAACTGGGTGGATTTGGGGCTTGAAGCGGTGTCTTAGTCTAGCAAAGCCCGCGCGATGGCCTCGGCGGTCTTGATGCCATCGACCGCCGCCGACAAGATGCCGCCCGCGTAGCCTGCGCCCTCGCCGGTGGGGTAGAGGCCGCGGGTGTTGCGGCTCTGTCGATCCTCATCGCGGGTGATGCGGATCGGCGCCGATGTACGGGTCTCAACCCCGGTCAAGACCGCATCCGGGAGCGTGAAGCCCGCGATCTTGCGCGCGAATGCCGGTAGGGCCTCACGTAGGGCGTCGATGGCGTAGGCAGGCAGGGCCTCGCTCAGATCACCCCACCGCACGCCAGGCTGGTAGGAGGGAATGACCTCGCCGGGCCCGACGCTTGCCCGTGCCGCCAGGAAATCCTCCAGGCGCTGCGCGGGCGCCTCGTAGCTAGCACCGCCCAGCTCGAAGGCGCGTTCCTCCCAGTGGCGCTGAAAGGTGACCCCGGCCAAGACGTCATCACTTGAAAAGTCCGCGGGTGTCACGCCGACTACGAGCGCGCTATTGGCATTGCGCTCGTTGCGCGAGTACTGGCTCATGCCATTGGTGACGACCCGCCCCGGCTCTGAGGCGGCGGCCACGACCGTGCCGCCCGGGCACATGCAGAAGCTGTAGACCGAGCGGCCGTTAGTGGCGTGATGGGCGAGCTTGTAGTCGGCGGCGCCGAGTAGGGGGTGCCCCGCGTGGCGCCCGAAGCGACAGTGGTCGACGAGCGACTGCGGGTGTTCGATGCGCAGGCCGATCGAGAAGGACTTGGGTTCGAGGAATACCCCGCGATCGCGCAACATGGTGAAGGTGTCACGCGCGCTATGGCCTATGGCGAGCACGACATGGCGGGCCTCCAGGGTGCGGCCGGAGGCGAGCGTGAGGCCCTGCATCACGCCCCCGGAGCGGTCGATATCGACTACGCGACTCTCGAACTGCACACTCCCGCCGAGTGCCTCTATGGTGGCCCGCATGCGTTCGATGATGCCCACTAGGCGGAAGGTGCCGATATGGGGTTTGCTGATGGTGAGAATCTCGGGGGGCGCCCCGGCGCGGACGAACTCCTCCAACACTTTGCGCCCGTAGTGATGGGGGTCGCTGATCTGGCTGTGCAGCTTGCCGTCCGAAAACGTGCCGGCGCCGCCCTCGCCGAACTGGACGTTGGACTCGGGATTCAGAATCTTGCGCCGCCAGAGGGCGAACGTATCCTGGGTGCGCTCGCGTACCGGCTTGCCGCGCTCGAGGATGAGGGGCCGCAGGCCCATTTGCGCAAGCATGAGTCCCGCGAAAAGCCCGGCCGGCCCGAAGCCCACGACTACGGGCCTCAGATGCGGCGGATTCGTCGTGTGAAAGGGCGGTTCGTAGCGGCTGTCAGGGCGTCGGATGATATGTGGGTTCTTGTGATGGCGCGTGAGGAGTCGTTCGTCGTCACGCGTCGCCACGTCAAGCGTATAGATGAGCGCGATGCGGTCCGGGTGGCGCGCGTCATAACCGCGCCGTGCAACGGCGTACGACAGGAGTTCGGAGGCGGGGATGCGCAAGGCCCGGCAGATCGCATCGTGCAGGGCATCCTCGCTGTGATCCAGGGGGAGTCGGACTTCCAGGAGTCGTAACATGGGGGTATCGGTATCCGCAAGCGGGTGAGCGGGCGGCCTAGGCGCGCTTGCGCGCGGACCTGTCATGAGCCACAACCGCCCATGCTACCGATTCGGCGCAGGGATGTCTCGTGTGGCGCGATTGCCCCCTGTGTTTCCTCGTATGCTCTTGATCCACGAAACCGGAGTCGCTCGCGACCGGTCGGCGCCCGTCCTCTACCCCCGGCCTTTGTGACGCGCGTGGCGTTTCGGGTTATCTTACGGGGTATCGGCGGCGCCGTCGGGATCAGATCAAGACGCTGGGACGCGGCCGGTAATAGACTAGCGGAGCCGGGCAGGGGCATGGGCTCCCCTGCGCGCTCGATCAGGCGCTTACGCGCATTGCACAGCCACTTCGGGACCGAATCATGTCAGTCGATGAGAAAACACAGCAAACCGCCTCCCCCACGCTGCGCCTGGCCCGCGGGTGGCGTTATGAGGACCTGTTCCCCCGGCAGGGCCTAGAGCGTCTGGATGGCGAGTTTCTGGACCACTTGGTCGCGCGCGACGCGGATCTGGCCGCGCGGCTGCGCGCCTTCCGTGCAGGCGCCGATCCCGAGAGTCCGCTTGCCCGCAGTACCTTCCTGCTGGCGGTGGCGCCCCATATTGAAAGCTTCATAGCCGGGCTCTTCGGCATCGACGCCGAAGTCGCCGCTCTCCACAAGGGCACGGTAAGCCACGATGGCGTCATGCAGTTCAAGAAGCAATTCGTGCAGCGTCGTGCCCGGCGTTATCGGGGCGACTTTCCGCAGAGCTTCGCGGATCTCGATGCGTGGCTCGATGATGAGGCGCGCAGGCGTGGTTTGCCGCTTGTCGACCGCGAGTGGGCAATCGCGCGGCTCGGGGAGGAGTGGCTGTCTGACGAGAAGGCGCACGAGGCCGAGGTAACAAGGCTTACGCAGTGGTGCGCGATGGTGTTGAATGACGGCGATATCCGCGCGCAGTTCCCGGATTGGGCGAGCTTTGTGTTGCCCGAACGCGTCGACCACACCCACCTCGTACCCGTCAATCGCGTTGAACGTTACGGGACGGAGATGGCTGAGGGTCCGCAGGCGGAGTTCCGCCGGCGCGACGGTTTTCATCTGACCGATCTGCGCATGGATGCGCGCCACGTGCAGAGCGAGACGCACTACTGTCTCTATTGTCACGACCACGACGGCGACTTCTGCTCCAAGGGCTTCCCGGAGAAGAAGGGTGTCCCGGAGCTCGGCCTCAAGGTCGACCCCTTGGGCGTCACGCTCACCGGCTGTCCTCTCGAGGAAAAGATCTCTGAGATGAATCTCCTGCGGCGCGACGGTCTGAACATTGCCGCGCTCGCGATGGTCATGATCGACAACCCCATGGTGCCGGCCACCGGGCATCGCATCTGCAACGACTGCATGAAGGGCTGCATTTATCAGAAGCAGGACCCGGTCAATATCCCGCAGATCGAGACCCGTGTACTGACCGATGTCCTCGACCTGCCGTGGGGTGTCGAGATCTACGACCTGCTGCTGCGTTGGAATCCTCTTTTGCAGTACGACTATCTTCCGGGGGCCGACAACGGCCGCAAGGTCCTAGTCGCGGGCATGGGTCCTGCGGGCTTCACCATGGCCCATTACCTGAGTCGCGCCGGCTGTGCCGTGCTCGGTATCGACGGCCTGAAGATCGAACCCTTACCGGAGGCGATCGTATCGGGCCCGGTGTTTGCGTGGAAGGATCTCGCCGAGGACCTCGACGAACGTATCCTGCTCGGGTTCGGCGGCGTCGCCGAGTACGGCATCACGGTCCGTTGGGACAAGAACTTCCTGAAGCTCATCTACCTGAGTCTCGCGCGCCGGCCGCGTATGCGGGTCACAGGCGGCGTGCGTTTCGGCGGGACGATCCGGGTCGAGGATGCTTGGGAGCTCGGTTTCGATCATATCTGTATCGCCACGGGTGCCGGTCTCCCGCGCGTCGTTCCCATGACGAATAGTCTCGCGCGCGGCATGCGTCAGGCGAGTGATTTTCTGATGGCCCTGCAGCTTACGGGCGCCGGCAAGGAGACGAGCCTTGCCAATCTGCAGGTGCGGCTCCCGGCGGTCGTCATAGGCGGGGGACTGACGGCGGTCGATACCGCAACTGAGGTTCAGACCTACTATATCAAACAGGTGACCAAGATCCTGGCCCGTTACGAGATCATGGTCGAGGAGCTGGGCGTCGAGGCGGTCCGCAAGGGCTTGCCGCCCGAGGATGAAGGGATCCTCGATGAATTCCTGGCCCATGGCCGGGCGGTGCGCGCCGAGCGTGAGCGCGCCCGGGTGGCGGGCGAGACGCCGAATTTCATACCGCTCTTGCGGTCGTGGGGCGGGGTCACGCTCGCCTATCGCAAAGGCATGAACAATTCGCCGGCTTATACGCGTAACCACGAGGAATTGACCAAGGCCTTGCAGGAAGGGCTCTACTACGCCGAGGGCCTAGACCCGCTGCGCGCGGACCTGGACGCCTACGGTCATGTCCAGACACTCGTCCTGCACCGCATGCGCGAGGTGGAAGGTCGCTGGGTGGGGAGCGATCAGGAGGTGAGGCTGCCAGCGCGTACCGTGCTGGTGGCCGCAGGGACGGTCCCCAACACCATCTATGAGCGTGAATATCCGGGCACCTTCCTGCTCGACGGCAATCATTTCGAGGGCCACGTCGCCCACGGGGATCATCTGCAGGCGGTGCAGGTGGCGGCACACTGCAAGGCCCCGGAGACCGGCCCCTTCACCTCCTACGCGCAGGACGGCTACCGGGTGAGCTTCCTGGGTGACACCCACGCCGCTTTCCACGGCAGCGTGGTGAAGGCCGTGGCCTCGGGGAAGGTCGCGTTCCCGCAGGTGATGGCGGTCCTGGGGGCCATGCAGAGGCCCGCAAGCGACGAGTCTGCGGCCGCCTTCCTCGCGCGCATGCGCGCGCTCCTGGAGCCGCAGGTGGTGGCGATCGACAAGTCGAACCCGGCGGTGGCGGAGGTCTGGATCAAAGCACCCATGGCGGCCCGGAACTTTAAGCCGGGTCAGTTTTTCAGGCTCCAGACCTTCGAATCGCGCAGTGCGGTGGTCGCCAATACCCGCTTGCAAGTGCCCGTGATCACGGTGAGCGGCACAGGCGTCGAGGACGACCGCGTGCGACTCATGATCCTTCAATGGGGCGCGGGCGCGCGCGTCGCCGGTGCCCTCAAGGTCGGCGATTCCCTCATCCTCATGGGCCCCACGGGGGCGCCGACTGACATCCCGTCGGGCCAGACCATCCTGGTGGTGGCAGGGCGCTGGGGGGCGGCGGTCATGCTCGATATAGGGCCGGCCCTACGCGCTGCCGGCAACCGTGTCGTCTACGTGGCGGCCTTCGCTCGGGCCTCCGAGCTCGATAACCAGAACGGGCTCGAGGCGGCCGCTGATCAGATCGTGTGGTGCACGGCGCAAGGCCCGCGCATCGAGGCGCGCCGTCCGCAGGATCGGTCGGTGGAGGCCACCGACATGGTGGCCTTGCTCGGCCAGTACGCCGCAGGTGGGCTTGATCTGCCCACGGACGCCACCCCCCTGGGGGCAGTCGACCGCATTCTCGTTATGGGCTCCACGGGGCTTCTGAAGGCCTTCCAGGGGGCCTTGAAGGGCGTTTTGCAGCCGCTCTTCAAGCCAGACGTGAAGGCCATAGCGACCGTCGGTAGCCCCATGCAGTGCATGATGAAGGGGGTCTGCGCCCAATGTCTGCAGTGGCAGATCGATCCGGCCACGGGACTGCGCACGCGTGCCGTGTTTTCGTGCGCCGAGCAGGATCAGCCGCTCGCCTGGGTGGATCTCGAGAATCTAGCCGCCCGACAGGGACAGAATCGTCTCTCCGAGCGACTCAGCAATCAGTGGCTTACGACGGTGCTAGCGGCGGCCGGCGCACGCCAGGGCGGGGCCTGACGTGCAGGCAGGCGGGGGCCTCCGGGCGCGGGTGTTTTTAGTGTGTGGCGCCCCAGATATTGAGGGGGCAAGGGACGGCCGCGCGTGTGAAGCCGAGGTCGGCGGTGCGCAAAGTCAGGTCATAGCGTGGGCAAAGTTGGGCGAGCAGCGCATCGCTCGTGCCGGGCGGGACGCCCAGGCGGCGGCAGAGCTTGCGTAAGAGAGCGGCTCGATATGGTCCTTGCAACCCGCTGTCCGCGCGCCCGAGAGGCCCTGTAACAGTTCTTGTGGAAGGTATTCTTGCCCGAATCGTAACGGTGGGGACGGCCTGCCGTACGTTTCACGACCAGTCGCCGATCGCCTGTTCGGTGTCGTAAGGTCATGCAGGACACGCCCCACGCTTTTGACACCCAGCCTTTACGCGGACCCGCGCCATCTCGGAGAGTCTGGAGCCGCTTGCGCGGGATGACCGTGGCGCTACCGAAGCCTCCTATCTCACCGTCTTGCGCCGCGCCCGAAGTCGCGTTGGCACTGATCGAAGAGTGTGCGCGCATCGTGACCCCGCAAAACGAGACCCACCTCGCGATTGTGCTTGAGGCTCGATGGACTCAGGTTCTCCGAGCCTATGAAGGCGCGGTCGGGGCCTGCGATCAGCTTGGCATGCAGATAGGGATGGCGCAGGAAGCGGACCTGAACGCCGGACGAGGCGAGAGAGCGTGCGACCCTGCGGTCATAGCGGTTCAGGCGCGAAGGCAGCAGTAGGTCGGCGGAGCGCCCCTTGGCGCGCAAGGCAGCGAGCACCGGCCGGTCGCGTCCGAGCTCCTCGGATTCTATGCACACGCGGCCCGGCATCCGCAGGGTATGTACGAGATCGGCGGTCGCGCCGGGGGAGAGGATCAGGGTCTCGCGCGGACCGCGCCCCGCAGGCCTGCGTGACCAGTCGGCCTGGAAGACGGTGCGCAGGGCCAGAGCGACGCGCGGGTTATGGCCGATCCAGAGGTACTCGCGGTTCTTGCGGAAGGCCGACCAAGTCATGTTCGCAGTCCCGATCTCGCCGCGCTCGCCCGAGACCATGTATTTTGCGTGGTCGAAGACATAGCGGCGTGAGAAGCGCCGCGGGGCATAGCGGACCTGGGCGCCGGTTGCGCGCAGGCGCGCGATTTCCCCACGTGGCCTGCGGCCATAGGGGTGGCGGGCAATGATGATGCGTACGCGTACCCCGTGGCGCACGGCCGAGTGCACTGCACGCAGGATCACGCGATCGGTCAAGAGGTAGGTGTTGATGTCGAGGCGCTTATGGGCATGGTGTATGAATCGGACAACCGGCGCTACGCCGGCTTGAGGTTCTATGAAGAGCATGGGTCCACTGGGTCTCGGTAAGGGTATTTGCGCGGGCGGCCGCCAGTTCCTAGTGGACCTGAAAAACGCGGGATGCACAAGGCTGTCCGGGCCATTACGGCGGATTGTCGGGTCCTCTCATCCGCAGGGCGCTCGAGTGTGGATTTGCGCCATCGGGGCGACGTCCGACCTTGCTGTATGGGCTGCGAGCGTCTACCGTAAGTTGCAATGAGATCGCAATCGCTGAGCGCGAAAGGCGCCCCCCGGCCGGGCCGGAGGGCCGTTTTGCGCATGGCGCCGGCACGACGCCCGCTTGGGGCGACAGCGAGGAAGGCATCATGGCGACAGCAGTGAAGGCGGGCGGCGAAGCCCCGCCGGCCAAGAAAAAGGCCGGCCCCAAGGTTACGGTTTTCCAGTGGCAGGCGCGGCCGCGGGGGGATGCCAAGGGGGCGACGCAGAAGGGGGAAATGGAGGCTGCATCGGCCGCCATCGTGCGTGTCACTCTGCGCAAGCGCGGCCTCGATGTCGTGTCGGTCAAGAAAAAGCCCAAACCCCTCTTCAGCGGGGCAGGCGGGGTCAAGGAGGCCCAGATCGTGGTCATGATCCGGCAGTTGTCGACCATGATCAACGCCGGCGTCCCCATGGTGCAGGCCTTCGAACTATTGGCGACTGCGAGTGACAGCAAGGGCATGAAGGTGATGCTCGAAGGCATCCTCACGCCGATCAAAGATGGCGAGCGCATAGCCGACGCGTTCAATCGCTACCCGAAGTATTTCAATCGCCTGTTCGTGTCATTGCTCGCCGCCGGCGACCAGGGCGGTATCCTGGATACCATTCTTCTGCGGCTTGCCGACTATCGCGAGAAGTCGCTTGCCCTGCAAAAGAAGATCCGCTCGGCGATGATCTATCCGGCGTCCATCCTCACGGTGATGCTGCTTGTCACCGCGATCCTCATGATCTTTGTGATTCCGGTGTTCGCCCATCTCTTCGACAGCTTCGGTGCGACCCTGCCGGCGCTCACCCAGGCTGTCATCAACATCTCGAACTGGATGCGTGGGCACTGGTATATCGTGGTCTTCGCGCCCATCGTCGCTATCTGGGCGTTCATCATGGCCTACCGCAAGAGCCTGGGTTTTCGGACCCAGGTGGATCGCGTCTCGCTTAAGCTCCCCATCATGGGCGATATCATCTTGAAGGGTTCGGTGGCCCGCTTCATGCGTACGCTCGCCACCATGCAGGCCGCGGGCGTCCCGATCAATGAGGCCCTGGAGACCCTGTCGCGCATCTCCAACAACGTCATTATCGAACGCGCAGTGAACGCCGCGCGCGAGAGGGTCTTGGAGGGCGGCTTCATCACAGACTCCCTGAAGGAAAGCGCAGTGTTTCCGGCGATGGCTGTGCATATGCTCGCGATCGGCGAACAAACCGGGGCGATCGAGGTCATGGCGGAGAAGGTCGCGGACTTCTATGAAGGGGAGGTGAGCGAGACTGTGGCGCGTATGTCGACGCTCATGGAACCGCTCATCATGGTCATATTGGGCATCATCGTAGGCACGCTGGTCGTCGCCATGTATATGCCGATATTCGAGCTTGGAGCGGTCGTAACCCACGGGGGATGATCTTGGCCGCGACTGAAGGGCCGTAGGAGGCAGGCCTGCGACCGGCAAAATCCGATGAACGGTCGCATAGCCTGGAGTCTGCGGCGGACCGCGAGGCGCGGACATCCGCCATTTCTCTAGGGGCCGCGCCAGCCCTTTGGGATCGGGGCGCCGTCTGTCGGTCGCGCGCTTGTATGGCCTAGTCCTTATGCTAAACCTATTAGCGGGCAGCAAGAGGCGCCGGATTGGGCGCGAGTGGCATGAATCACGGGCGGATAATGGTCAGTCGAAGGTGCGCGTCTAGCGTGTCCACAAAAGCTGGTCGTCCGGGGGTGTGTGCCGGTGGTGCCGACCCTGAGGGAGAGGCTGTGCCTGTCGCAACGAGCTGGCGGACCGGCCCCCTACGGCAGTCGCCTGTGCGGGGTTTTCGAAGTGGCGGGCGCGGCTTCACGCTGGTGGAGGTCATGGTCGTGATCGCGTTGATCGCCATTGCGACCGCCGTGGCCGTACCCGATCTCTCGACTTGGTTCGTGAATGCCCGCACCCGCGACGCGGCCGGTTTGTTTCAAGAGAACCTCCAGTGGGGTCGGGCCTACGCCTTGAAGTCCGACCAGCAGCTTGATATGAACGTGACTGCGTTGGGCGCAGCCGGATGCACCTGGAGCTTCACGCTGGCGCCGGCTGGGGGCAGCGTGGTCGGGGCCCCGTTAATGACGACCCTGACGTACAAGAAGCGTTTCGGTGGTATTTCTTGCTCGGCGGGTGTGGGTGCCACATTTCCTTTGGTACTGATGCCCGATGGCACCGTCATGGCGCCGCCCCCCAACGGAGGGGCGCCGGTTATTACGAACGGTTATCTTGCCTTCGCCACTGTGAGCGATACCGCCAAATTCGCCACTTGGCTTGTGAAGTACTATGGGGCAGGAGAGTTGCGTTCCTGCATCATGGCGCCACTCGGTGCGCAGCAGACGGCGGTATGCGCAAACCAATAAAAAAACGCGGTTCTCACGGGGTGCGCGGCGGGCGCGCGCCCGGGTTCACTTTGATCGAAAACATGGTCGCCCTGGCGATCTTCGCGATTGGGATGATGGGGGTCGTCTATACTTTGCTTGCGGGTATGGGCCTTTCTCGGACGAGCCAGAGCCTGACCCAGGCCTACGTGGCCATGCAAGAGATCGTGAGCATGATGCGGGCGGATACTGTCGATATTTCCCAATATACCGACGTCGACACGAGCAACCCGTCGAGCCTGCCGTCGAGTTCCTCAGTGGCCGGCAAAAATGTGGCGACCTGGATGCAGTCGCTGAAAAAGCTTCCGGGGTCGGGCACGGCCGCCGGGGGCTACGGCCGGATCTCGATCAAAGCGGCGGCTGGCGTACCGCCGGGGTCCTGTCCGTGTGACGCCAAGATCACTATTACATGGGCTGGGGGGCGCAAGAGCTATGTCGTCGAGACGATGGTCGGCTACTAAGCTTGGTAGCGCGGGCTTTACGCTCATCGAGCTCTTGGTCGCGCTCGTGGTGTCAGCGCTTGCCGCCGCAGGGATCTATGAGGGCTTCATCAGCACGTCGAACGCCTTCACCCAGACCAAGGCCGAGGGCAATGCCTGGCAGCAGGCGCGCACGGCCATCACCGTGATCACGCAGGCCGTGGAATCGGCCGGTTACGGTCTACCCATGGTCAATTGCACGCAGATCTACTCCAACAACTTCCAGTCGCAGGGCGGCGGCCTCTTGTCGCTCGCCCCGGTGAGCGCTCAGACCCCGACGCCTGCGACCCTCAATCCCTACGATCCGGGCCTATCTCCGATCAACGCCGGTGTGTCGACCTACGAACTCCAGACGGTGACAGGCGGGGGTAGCTACGGTTCCGCGCCTGTGACTTACATCAGTAACGTGTCAAGCGTAAACGCAGCGCAGGTGCAGGTCGCCAGTAGCCTGTCCTTGTTGACCAGCGATATCTTTCTGGTCGCACTCCCGAACGCGAGTTGTATGCTGGGCCAGATCACCACCACGACTCCCCAATCCCCGAGCGTGACCTTCAATTCCGGTGCGCGTGGCTCGAGCTTCAATATCCACGGTGGTTTCTCTGCCATCGACCCCACGGTCACACCCACCCAGATTCAGCGCGCGGGCTTCATCGATCTCGGGCAGGCGGGTTTTGCCGTTGACAATTTCTATGTCGGCTACCGATATAACACCGTCTCTGGCAGCTACGATTACAACAGCGTCCCTTCCCTGTATATGCAGCAGTATACGACCGCCAATAACCAGGGAACGGCGCCGCCCCCCGAGCTCGTTGCCCGGGGTGTCGTGGATATGCAGGTGGAGTTTGGCTATGGCACGCGGGGCTCAGTCACGTCGTGGGGACCGCCCAATCCATCGCAGCCCGGCCGCAATGTCGATGCCGTGAAGGTGGCGCTCGTAGTGCGCGACACCCGCGTACTCCCGAACGCCGGCACGCGCGCTGGGAACATTATTCCAATCTTCGCGAACGCCGTGCCTGCGGTGACCTACACTATTCCGCAGGCGCTCCCCGCCAACAAGACCACAGGCTGTCTCAACGGGGACTGCTCACATTATCTGTACCGCGTCATGAAGACGGTTATACCAGTGCGCAATGTGATATGGGATCAATAGCCATGAATGCGAGACGAGGATATGGTGGCGGGCGCCAAGGGGGCATCACGCTGCTCTTGTCCATACTCGTGCTCTTGACCCTGGGATTCATAGGCCTGGGTCTCATGGATTTCACGGGCTTCGACAACGACGTCTCCTCGAACGCCGCCCAGACCGCCGCTGCCTTGCAGGCAAGCGACGTGGGCCTCGCCGCCGCAAGCCAGTCCCTTGATGCGTTGCCGGCCTTTCCCGAAACCCTGAACATGACGCCCTATCCATGGTGGTATAACCCGCCGGTGAACGGCAGCTCCGGGTCGACGGCGATTAAGCCCGTGCGGCCGCCTGTGAGCTTCTGGCAAGGGTGTGCCCCGAGGACTTGCGGCGTGGTGACGGGCTGGAACGGTCATGCGAATGGCGTGCCCTTCGGGGGCCAGACTTTTACGGTGGAGTATGTCGTGGAGCCGACGGGGCTCGGTCAACAGCTTTTGAATGGTTATGAGGCGGGCTCGCCCGCCACACCTTATCGTCTGTATGACGCCTATGTTTATGTATTTCGCGATCGTCCCGGCACACAGACCGTTCTGAACGGCACATTGATCGAGGCCGGGATACGCAAAGAGGGGGGTTGATATGCGCAGCCTAGATGGGTTTATGAGTCGAGCCCGGACGGCCATGAGGACCTTGGTTCTTTGCGGCCTTGGCTATACTGTGAGTCTCTTGCCCGTCACTGTCTCCGCGCGGATACTCACCGCGGGTCAGGAGCCTCAGATCCTGATCATCCTGGATAATTCACAGGGAATGGCGGGCAATCTGCAAGGGGCCATCATGTCCGGGTCCGGCACGGTGGCGGCCAACGCCGGACCCCTGGCGCCCACGGCGACTCCACCGCTCGCATGGCCCTCGCCCGTGTGTTATCCGATCCCGAGCGGCTACAGTCCTCGTTCTAAGGTGGGCCAGAACGTGAACACGACCGCGAGCAATGGCGATACCTGCCCGTCGGGCTCGGCACCCTATACCGTGAATGCGGGCAGCGCGTTGCAGGACAACTCGGAGTCGATGATCAATATCGCCGAGCAGAGCCTGTGGTCGGAGTTCAACAACCCTTCGAACAGCAACGCCTTCCAGGTGGGGCTCATGGATTACGCGACCGCCCAGGCGCCGAGTCTTTACGACACCTGGGTGTATTACATGAGCAACAATAACACCCTGGATAGCAACGGCAACGTCACGCAGTACGGGGCCTTCGGCTATGGCAATACGCTGTCTTCGCCGTCGACCGTCGATCCGGTCTCGGCCTACAACCCCTGTTACGGCGTGACCACGGGTGCCTGCCGGAACATCGAGTCGGTCATGGGGCGGAATCTCGCGAATAGCCAGTATCTTTACATCGCCACGACGTCTGACGATCCGGAGATCAACGACGTTCTGTATGCCCCTGCGGGATATCCGAGCAACATCCTGACCTACCTAGGCCCGCAGCCGGACCCGCCGAACTATACCCTGACGGAATACGAAGATCAGATCGTCAACTCCGCGCCCCTCTATGAGGTCTATTCGCGCTCGACGGGCGGCATTCGCGCGACCGCGCCCACGAGTGCCGGCTACGCGCCCTACAGCGGCGAGGTCTGGTATGGCCAGCGGGGCAAGGCCTACGACGCGCCGCCCGTGACCGACGCCAATACGGCGCCGACCACTAACCCCTATGGAGGCTACACCGGAGTCGAGCAGATGGGGCAGGGCGATCTGCTGGTGTCGGTGGGATCGTTTTCGAGCGTCTTGAGCCAGTTCAATACGGATCTGGCACCCGAGGAGTTCCCGGCCGGCTCGAGCATCGTCGCGGATTCCGAGTATGCGCCGATGGCGGGGACCTTGCAGAGCGCCCTTCAGTATTTTACGGGCACCAGTGGTCCCCAGCCCGCATGCGCACCCAAGTATGTGATCCTGATCACCGATGGCCAGCCCACCATGGGTCTGCATGGTCACGTCTACCCGCCCCTGGGCAGCGCGGCCGCGAGCCTGTATGGGGAGCAGCAGAGTAACGACAACGCCGTCAACGAGGCCATCACCGCCGTCCAGAAGCTCTACAACAACTCGAGCAACGGGGTCGGGCGCATCAAGACTTATGTCCTCGGCATAGGGCCCAATATCAACTGTCCGCCCTCGGCCGGTCCGTCGTGCTCGGCTGAGGCGCGGGCGGGCTATAATGTCCTTGAGCAACTGGCAACCGCCGGACAGGGCGGGACTGCGAGCAATCCGGTGCTGCCCTACAGCGCCCAGAGTCCGGCGCAATTCCAGCAGGCCTTCGCTGCGATTTTGAACAGTATCGAGGCGCAGGTATACGCCGCCAACGGGGGATCGAGCACGAGTGTCGGGACGAACTCTTTCGAATACATGGTCACAAGCACGCCGAAGCTCGGCGAGGGTGATCTGCTCGCCTACGCGATCCAAGCGAACGGCAGCGTTGCAACAACACCCTCGTGGGATATCGAGGGTCAGCTCGGGACGACCACGACCACCGCGCAAAATGGCGCTCAGCGGTCCTCGGCGCTCTACTCGACGGGGCCTGCGGTCGCTCCGGCTACCCTGGGGCCGATCACGCAGTTGAGCGCGATGAACAATAACGCGAACGCAAGTGCCTTCGGTACTTTGCCGGCCGGGCTCACGGTCAGCGATATTATCAATTACACGATCAACCCATCCTACAACAATGACAGCTATCTGGGAGGGCGGGGTGCTGCTTGGTACTGGGGCATGACCGCGTCGGTCCCGGCGCTCTATCTGGGGGCACCCGACAGCGGCGGCCTCTTGAGCGACTCGAGCTATGTGGCCTACGCGCAAAACGAGCAGGGACGCGAGCCCGTCGTGTTGTTTGGCGACAACGACGGCTTTGTGTATGCCGCCGACGCCACCACGGGGGCCTTGGTGTGGGGTTGGATGCCACGCATCATGCTGCAGGATCTGCAGAACTATGCGTCGTTCTGGCAGAACTCGAACATGAGTGGCGGCGTCCGCGTTGTGGATGCCAAGGACGCAAACAACAATTGGCACACCTATATCGTAGGTGTCGCCGGACAGGGGCTGGTCCAATACGCTCTGCAGCTCACGAACGCGCCTTCTGGCACAGCGTCCGGTACCACCACTGCGGCGACACTGAATAGCGAGGCCTGGGAGGTCGATACGAGCAACGCGACCGAACCGAACCCAGGAATTACCCCGACCGTGTTCCGGTCGATGCCGTCGTCGAGCACAGCCTACATGGCGACCGTGCTCACGGTCACGAGCGGAAGCACGGTCACGAGTAGTATGGTGGTGACGGATGTCGGCACGGGGGTGAGCTCCAGTTACACCCTGCCGTTTTCGGCGACCACGCAGCCCTATATAGACCCCAACGGGAATATGTTCGTGGGTGATGGATCGTCCAATGTCTGGGAGGCGTCGACCTTTGCAAGCGGAGGCGGTCTCTCGAACTTCGGGTCGAGCCGCACCTGGACCGCACTGAATGATGCTTCGAGCAATGCCTCAGTGGCGGCCAACTTCGGGACCTCGGCCACCACCTCGGGCGGGACATCCGGGCTTACGTCCATAGGCGGTGTGTTCTACAACGGTGTCGAGTATCTCCGCCTGCAGTCGGCCACACGCTTTACGCTCTTGCAAGAGGGTTCCTCAGGCTGGCAGCCGGCGTGGACCACCATGGTGAGCACGAATCCAAGCGCAGGCGGCGATGTGTGGAATGCGACCAATGGGGCTTACACGGCCGACGCCAATATCGCAGGCCTGCCTACGGGATCGGCGATCACCGCCAGCGCCCTGGTCGTAAACGGCGCGGTCATGCTGCCTGTCACCGTGCCGCCGAGCAGTACGTCGTCGGATCCCTGCGCTGAGCCCAAGGCCTACCTCTACCTATACCAGCTGGGCTCGGGCCAGTTCCCGTCGGATACCTTCCAGGATGCGCAGGGCAATTTTGTGACGGGCCCCATTCTCGTGGGCTATGGCACGGCTTACACGCCGGCGCTCGCGCTGTTCGACGGTACCATGCGCATTCAGATGGCCTCGTCGCTCGGCGACTCGCCACCCTCGGGCACGAGTGGGAGCGGCACAGGGGGGACAGGCGGCGGTGGTACGCCGCCCCCGCATAAGCTTACGCAGCCGCCGCCTGTGTTCGCGAGCGGACCGCCCGCCGAGGGACCGGCGGGTTGGCGCCAGCTCTTCTGATGGCGCCGGGGACGAGCTCAGACCTCTTTCGGGGCCTGAGCTAGCGAATCACGTAACCGCGGTGCAGCGCGTGGTTGTCGAGTTGGGGGCGCCTGGAGATCGGGGTGGATCGAAGCTGTCCCGGTCGGCTTCGCAGAACAGGGGTGGCGCGCGATAGTTTTGCGATATTGGGCCGGAAGGGCCCGTCGACACTGGTCTTATTCGATGCCGAGCTTCTCGAGCTTATAGCGTAGCGCCCTGAAGGTGATGCCAAGTTCCCGGGCGGCCGCGGTCTTGTTTTGATGGGTATCGCGCAAGGCCTTTTCGATGGCCGCACGCTCGACCTGGGCGAGGTGCTCGTCCAGGGACTGCTCGCCCGTGTAGTCCGAGCCCTCGAAGAGCATGGGTCCTTGCATCGCCTCTTCGGTTGGGTCGAAGTCTGTCTGGCCCGGCAGTCGCAGATCCGAGACGCCGATCTCGTCGCCTTCGCATAAGGTGAGCGCCCGCTCCATGATGTTCTCAAGCTCACGGACGTTGCCTGGGAAGGCGTATTTCGTGAGTGCCGCCAGGGCCTGGGGCGTGAGCGGCAACGAGCGTCCCGTGGACAGCTTGGAGGCCAAGTGTGCTGCCAGGGTCGGGATGTCCTCGACGCGTTCGCGCAAGGGCGGGATGACGAGTTCGATGACGTTCAGCCGGTAATAGAGGTCTTGGCGAAAGGCGCCCGTGCGCACGAGGTCATGGAGGTTCTTGTGGGTCGCCGACAGGATACGCACGTCGACGGCCATTTCCTGTTGGCTTCCGACCGGCCGCACGGCCTTCTCCTGGATGGCGCGCAGCAGTTTGACCTGCATCGGCACGGGCAGGTCGCCGACCTCGTCCAGGAACAGGGTGCCACCGCTCGCGGTCTTGAAAAGCCCGTCTTTGTCGCTGAAGGCGCCGGTGAAGCTGCCCTTCTTATGCCCGAAGAATTCGCTCTCCATGAGCTGCTCGGGGATGGCCCCGCAGTTCACGGCCACGAAGGGCCGGCCGGCACGCGGCCCGAGGTCATGGATGAGGCGCGCTGCAAGTTCCTTCCCGGTGCCTGACTCGCCTGTGATATAGACCGGCGCCTGACCGCGTGCGAGCCGCTCGATGAGGGCGCGCACGCCCTTCATAGTCTGGGAGTCGCCGAGGAGCTTGGCGGCGGCGTTCGAGCCATCGCTTGGGGCATGTTTAGAGAGGTTCAGGGCGCTGCGCACGAGCGCCCGCAACTCGTTGATATTAAGGGGTTTACAGACGAAGTCGAACGCCCCGCCCTTCAAGGCGGCGATGGCCGTCTCCATGCTGCCGTGGGCCGTGATGACCGCAACCGGGAGCCCACGGTGGTGCTCTTCGATGTGGCGGACGATGTCGAGGCCGTCGCCATCGGGCAGGCGCATGTCCGTGAGACAGAGGTCGAAGCGGTATTCTTCGAGCAGCGCGAAGGCTGACGCGACGTCTCCGGCGGAGCGCGTCTCGATATTCATGCGGCCCAGCGTCAATTCGAGCAGTGCGCGGATATCCGCTTCGTCATCAATAATAAGGACTTGAGGTAAGCTCATGAGGTGAACACCGCGTCCGTGCAGTCGTTGAGGCGCCCAAAGGTCAGGCGGAACTGGCAGCCCGTGGCTGTCGGCCGGTACTCGAGACGCGCGCCGTTGGCCTCGGCGAGCTCGCGCCCGATATAGAGGCCAAGCCCCGTACCGCGCGCCGTGGTGGTGAAAAACGGGTCGAAGATGCGTTCAGCCACTGCCTCCTTGATCCCTTCGCCCCAGTCTATGACATCGAGTACGCTGTGGCCCTCGCCGTCGACACCGACCAGGAGCTTCACGAAGGGCGTGTCTTTGTAGGGGGGGCTGTGTTTCAGGGAATTGTGACAGAGGTTGTTGATGATCTGAAACAGATGATCGGTGTCGAAGCACACCGCCTGTGGCTGTTCGATCACGAGATTCAGCGCCTTGGCGGGGACATTGAGTGCGGTGGCCACGGCCGGTAGGGTCTCGGCAAGCCACGTGTGGACGGGAAAACGCGTCACGTTCGTGCGGTCACGCCGTCCGAGCTGCAGGACATTCTCGACGATGGTGTTCATGCGTCGCCCCTGATCGTCGATGATGGCCGCAAGGCTGCGTGATTCGGTAGGGAGATCGGGGGTCTCGGTCAGGAGTTGCGCGGCATGCGTGATGGCGCTCAAGGGATTACGGATTTCGTGGGCTATGCCCGCGGTGAGCCGTGCAAGCCCCGCCATTTTCAGCTGCTGCGCCTGTTGCTTCACGATCGTTGTATCTTCCAGGAAGATGAGCATACCCGCCGCCTTGTCGCGCCCTAAATCTTTAAATCGCGGCAGGAGCGAGTAACCGGTCGACGACAAGAAGAGCCTGCGCCCACTGGCCTTGTCGCGCTGTTGCGCGTCCCATTGTTCGTAGAGCGCCGGGGCCACCGTCTGCAGGGGTGGCTGCGCGCCACCGGGCGTAAGCCCGAGATAGGTCTGGGCGGTCTTGTTGGCAAGCTGGATCTGGCCCGCGGACCCGACCACGAGCACGCCCGACTGGAGGTGTTGCACGATCTGTTCGTTCAGGCGTCCAAGGTGCAGGATGCTCATTTCTTGCTTCTCGGCCAACGCCTCGGTCAGGCGGAGCCGATCGGCGACGAGATGGGCGAGGCTTGCGGTTGCAAACAGCACGAGACCAAAGAGGCCGACCTGCGAGTAGCTCGCCGGCAACCCGTTCTGCGAGCCCGTAAGGTAGGGCCACGCCCTTTCCAGGAGCACGCCTATGGTCGTGAGCGCCGCGAAAAAGATGGTCAGGCGCCGGTTCAGCAGGAAACTTGTTCCGGCGGTCGATACAAGGAGCAGGATGCCCGTCCCGCTCCCGACCCCGCCGCTTGCGTGCATGAGCAGGATGAGCGCCACCACATCGCAGAAGGCGAGTACGGTGGCCTGGGTCTCAAAGTCCGCGAGCCTACGGCGCGTGGTGTCGATCGCCACGAGGTAGATGGCCGCGTAGACCAGGGCCACCACAAGGAAGAGCTGGGGGTCGGTGCTGGCAAAGGGCGCGAGAGCGCCTGCCCAGAAGCCGGCGATGCAGGCAAGCAGCGCGAGCGCCAAGCGATAGCCGTTGAAGTAGCTCAAGAGGAGCCAGTTTTGTTCGCGCACGAGCAACGGTGTCTCTACGCCGTCTGCGGCCAGATCCAGGGCATTATGAGTAGCGCTCATAGCCTCTGAATTAGCATAGTTTGGCCACTATAGCAAAGTCTCAGCGCCGAGCGGCGGCTTCTTTATGCTCGAGACAACAAAAGGTCGCCTCAGGGCCCCCGGAGACGCTTTCTGCGCGCGGTACATAGAGGCCGCAATGGGCGCAGGCCACCATGTCGCCGGCGGCACGCACACGCCGTCGCACGGGCGTGGGCCGTGACGTGCTACGCAAAGGGGGTTGCGAACGGAACAGGCGGCGGACCAGTAACCAAAGGGCCCATGCCACCAGAAGATCGACCAGGAGCTTCACGAATAGGCAACGCTCTCTAAAATTGGTCGGGGTGAGAGGATTCGAACCTCCGGCCCCTAGCTCCCGAAGCTAGTGCTCTACCAGGCTGAGCTACACCCCGTCGATATGCCGTTCAGGGCCGTTAATGGTCCCTATGAACGGAGAAATGGGCCAGATCCAACAACGCTTGTTTATACGGGGAGTCGGGCAAAGGTTGGAGCGCCGCCCGTGCCATATCGGCCTCGCCCTCGGCCCGCGCGCAAGTGTACGCGATCGCCTGGGTGGATTCAATGGCGGCCACGACACCGTCGATCCGCTCGAGCCCGCCTTGTTCGATGGCGGAACGGACGAGCGCCCGTTCGGCCTCAGTGCCGGTGCGCAGGACGTGGATGAGCGGCAGTGTGGTCTTGCCTTCCGCCAAATCATCACCGATGTTTTTGCCAAGCCGCGCGTTGTGTCGCCCGTAATCCAACGCGTCATCGACGAGTTGAAAGGCGGTCCCCAGGTGGCGGCCGTAGGTGGCCAAGACCGGCTCCATCGTCGGCATCCCGCCCAAGACCGCGCCGAGTTCGGCGGCGGCCTCGAAGAGTTTCGCGGTCTTGCTGCGGATCACGGCCAGATACTGCGCCTCCTCGACGTCGGGGTCGTTGCAGTTGATGAGCTGCATGACCTCGCCTTCGGCTATGGTGTTCGTAGCGCGGGCGAGGATCTCCATGACCCGTAGGCTCCGGACCTCCACCATCATCTCGAAGGCCCGGGAGTAGAGGAAGTCCCCCACGAGCACGCTCGCCTCATTGCCAAACACGGCATTGGCGCTTGCCTGCCCCCGGCGCATGGCCGAGCCGTCCACGACGTCGTCATGCAAGAGCGTCGCGGTGTGGATGAACTCGATGACCGTGGCGAGGGTAATATGGCCCGCACCTTCATAGGCGCAGGCCTTGGCGGCGAGCAAAAGCACGGCCGGCCGCAGGCGCTTCCCACCACTTTGGATGATATAACGCCCGAGCTGGTTGATCAGCACGATCTCCGAGTCGAGCCGCTTGCCGATCTCCCGATCCATGGCCGCGCTCTCGGTTTTTATGAGCGCGTGGATGTCATCGAGGTCAAAGGTCGGGCGGCCGACGGGCGCAGGCGTAGACATGAAATCCCCTATGATAAGGCGCCGTCATGCTCTGCCGGAACGACGCCCGCTGTCAAGCGACTGACCGGCGGTCGCCGTCATTGCGGCAGCCGGCGCCCCAGGTGCATTGACCCGTTCCCTCAAAGCCACTAGAATCGCCGCTTTTAACGGGCCGCCCGGTCTACCCGGCCGGTCCTTCAAGAACAAAGCCGGTTGGGGAGTTACTGAACGCATGTACGCGGTGATCGAGACAGGTGGTAAACAATATCGGGTGGCAGTGGGCGAGACCGTACGGGTCGAGACGCTGCCTGTCGAGGTGGGTCAGGATGTGACCTTGGGCAAGGTCCTGCTGATCGCCGATGGCGCGGACGTTCGCGTCGGTGCCCCGGCCCTGTCGGAGACGGTCACCGCGCGTGTCGAGAGTCACGGCCGCGGCGAGAAGATCCGGATCTTCAAGACCCGTCGGCGCAAGCATTACCGCAAGCACGCCGGTCACCGTCAGAACTATACGGAACTGAAGATCTTGGCCATAGCGGGCAAGAGCGAACAGTCGGCGCAGGCGTAAGGAGCGGTCATGGCACATAAGAAGGCAGGCGGTAGTTCACGCAACGGTCGCGACTCCGAATCGAAGCGTCTGGGTATCAAGTGCTTCGGGGGCGAGAAGGTCAATCCCGGCAATATTATCGTTCGCCAGCGCGGCACGCGCTTTTATCCTGGCCGCAACGTTCGTATCGGCAAGGACGACACCTTGTTCGCCTGTGCCGAGGGCCACGTGGTGTTCGAGGTCAAGGGACCGCAGCGTCGCAAGACGGTCAGCGTCGACTCGGCTCCTTAAGGACTTCACTGCCGCGGCCCCGACGTCTTCGGGGAGGGATACATGAAGTTCGTCGATGAGGCCACCATCCATGTCCATGCGGGCGATGGGGGCAATGGGGCTTTGAGCTTCCGTCGCGAGAAGTTCGTGCCGCGCGGGGGGCCCGATGGTGGGGACGGCGGGGCCGGAGGCAGTATCTATTTCGAGGCCCGCAGCGGCCTCAATACCCTGGCGGATTTCCGCTACACCCGGCAGTTTCGTGCGCCGAACGGTGAGGGCGGGTCGGGGCGTCAGCGCTCGGGTCGCAGCGGGTCCGATCTGTTGGTCGCAGTCCCTATCGGCACGCTCGTGCGCGATACCGAGACCGGCGAGCTCCTGGGTGATCTGACCCGCGATGGCGCGCGACTCTGTGTGGCCCAAGGCGGTCGCGGCGGGGTCGGTAATACGCGCTTCAAAAGCAGCACCAATCGCGCCCCGCGCCGGACTATCCCCGGTGCCCCGGGGCAGGCCCGCGAACTCTTCCTGGAACTTCAAGTGCTGGCCGACGTGGGCCTCGTGGGCCTGCCGAACGCCGGCAAGTCGACCTTTTTGCGCGCCGTCTCCGAGGCGCGGCCCAAGGTTGCCGATTACCCATTCACCACCTTGCACCCGGAACTCGGCGTCGTGACCGTCGAGCGCCAGCGCAGCTTTGTGATCGCCGATATCCCGGGGCTCATCGAAGGTGCCCACGAGGGTGCGGGGCTTGGCACACAGTTTTTGCGCCATCTATCGCGCACGCGGCTGCTTTTGCATCTTATCGATGTAGCCCCTCTCGACCCCGCGGCTGATGTGGCCGCGGACGTGGGCGTCATCGAGGAGGAGTTGCGGCTTTTCCGTGACGATCTCGGTGGCAAGGAGCGCTGGCTGGTCTTCAATAAGGTGGATCTGTGGCCAGCGGCCGAGCGCGACGCGCGCGTCGAGGCCTTGCGCGCGGCGCTCGGCTGGGATGGCCCTTATGCGGCGGTATCGGCCATCAAGGGACTCGGGTGCTCGGCGCTCATGGGTCGACTGATGCAGCGCCTCGAGGCCCTGGGGCCTGTAGCGCTGGACCCGGACGGTGAGGCCGCAGGGGCGGAGTCCGAGGATGCGTAGCGATTTGAAGCCCGCGCGGCGACTGGTGGTGAAGATTGGCAGCAGTCTGCTCACCAACCACGGCGCCGGGCTTGATCGGGCGGCCCTCGAAGGCTGGGTGGCACAGCTGGCCCGGCTGCGTGCCCAAGGGCGGGACGTGGTGCTGGTGTCGTCTGGGGCGGTGGCCTGCGGTATGCAGCGCCTTGGGGTCAAGAAACGCCCACGCGCGCTCCACGAGCTGCAGGCCCTGGCGGCGCTCGGCCAGATGGGGCTCGTCGAGGCCTACGAGACGGCGTTTTCGCGGCACGGCCAGCATGCGGCCCAGGTCTTGTTGACCCATGATGACCTGGCCGACCGCAAGCGCTACCTGAACGCCCGGAGCGCCTTGCGCGCGCTGCTGTCGCTGCGCGTGGTGCCGATCATCAACGAAAACGATACGGTCGCGACCGAAGAGATCCGCTTCGGCGACAACGACACCCTGGCGGCGCTCGTCGCCAATCTGATTGAGGCGGATGTACTCATCATCCTCACCGACCAATCGGGCCTCTACGAGGAGGATCCGCGGGTCAACCCCGCCGCGCGCCTCGTGTCCGTGGCCCCGGCCGGCGATCCCGTCTATATGGCCATGGCCGGCAATCCCGGGGAGCTGGGCCGTGGCGGTATGCGCACCAAGCTCACCGCCGCGCAAAAGGCGGCGCGCTCCGGGGCGGCTACGGTGATCGTGGCCGGACGGGAGCCCGATGTGCTCCTCCGAGTGCTGGAGGGCGAGCCCCTCGGGACCTACCTGTATCCGGCCGCCACGCGGCTTGCCGCACGCAAACAGTGGCTTGCCGCACGCCTGTCGGTGTGTGGTCGCCTCATGGTGGATGAGGGGGCCGCGCGCGTCTTACGGGACGGCGGCAAGAGCCTGCTGCCGGTCGGGGTCCGGGGTGTCGAGGGGGGCTTCGCGCGCGGCGAGATGGTGGCGTGCGTGGGGCCCGGTGATCGTGAAGTGGCGCGCGGGCTCGTCAATTACGCGGCGGCGGAACTGCGCCTCATCATAGGACGGCCAAGCGAGGAGATCGAGCAGGTACTGGGGTATCAGGGCGAGCCCGAGGTCATCCATCGCGATAACCTCGTGATCGTCTGAACCGGCCCGCAAACGGGGCCGGTATTCTTTCCTAGCCTACGCTCGCGCGGTGCAGGCGGGCGTTCAGGCGGCTCTTGTAGCGGGCGGCGGTATTGCGGTGCACGAGGCCGCGCGAGATGCCGCGGTCGATCACTGAACTTGCCTCCCGAAACGCGACCTGGCCGCCCGCGGTATCCTTGTCTTGCGCCGCCTTCAGGACCTTCTTGATGGCGGTGCGCATCTGCGAGCGGAACGCAACGTTACGCTGCCTGTGGATCTCGGCCTGCCGTGCCCGTTTCTTTGCCTGAACTGTGTTCGCCAAAAGCCTGCTCCTGGGAAGAGGGGTTTGAAAAGCGGCACACTATGCCGCGCCACCGGGGGCTTGTCAATGCGGCTGGCGTGGGGCTCGGGGTCGCGACCGGGTTTTTCTCCCGCGCCGGCTGCGATCCGCCTAGCATCTTGGGGCGTGTGGCTTGTGGGACCGGCGCGGGGCGTTATACTCGCGGGCTTTGCGCCTGCGGGCGCGGCCGGGATTCTTGAAGGAGAGGAAACGGGTGGCCAACCGCCTCATTCGTTCGCTTTTCGCCACTGGAGGCATGACACTCGTCTCGCGGGTCACGGGTTTTGTGCGCGATATCCTGCTGGCGCGCCTGCTTGGGACCACGGCCTTGGCCGACGCTTTCTTCGTGGCCTTCCGCATACCAAGTTTTTTGCGCAGGGTGTTCGGCGAGGGGGCGTTCTCGCAGGCCTTCGTGCCGGTGTTCGCCGCCCACCTCAATAAGGACACCGCGACGAACGACGCCGAGGCGCGCGACTTCATAAACCATATGGCCGGAAGCTTCGCCTTGGTGCTCATGGGGGTGACGGCGATCGGGGTGCTGGCCGCACCCGTCATTATCTGGGTGCTGGCCCCCGGCTTCTTGGCTGAGCCCGCCAAATACCATTTGGCGGTGCGGCTTCTGCGTATCACCTTCCCCTATCTTTTCTTTATCTCGTTGGTGGCCATGGCCGCCGGCATCTTGAATACCCGGGGACGCTTCGCGGCCGCCGCCTTTACCCCTGTGATCCTGAACCTAAGCCTGATCGTCGCCGCCGGTGTCGTCGCGCCCGGTACGCCAAGCCCCGCGGTCACGGTCGCTTGGGGGGTCTTCATAGGCGGTGTCTTGCAGCTCCTTTTTCAGATCCCGTTTCTGCGCCGGGCGGGTTTTCTGCCCCGCCTTCGCTTCTCGTTTCTGCACCCAGGGGTGCGTCGCGTCTTCGCGCTCATGCTGCCGGGTATCTTCGGCTCCTCCATCGCCCAGATCAATCTCGTCGTCGACACCATGCTCGCTTCGTTTCTTGTGACAGGCAGCGTCTCATGGCTCTACTACGCCAATCGTCTGCTCGAGTTCCCCTTGGGGATATTCGGTGTGGCTTTGGGCACGGTGATCCTTCCCCACCTCTCCGCCAAGCACGCCAAGGCCTCGGGGGAGGATTTCGGGCATACCCTGGACTGGGCCTTGCGCTGGGTCATTGTGATCGCCGTGCCGGCCGCGGTCGCCCTGATCGTGCTGGCCATGCCGATAATCTTTACCCTGTATCGCTATGGTGCGTTCAGCGCCTTCGATGCGGCCATGACGGGCCGCGCGCTTGTGGCCTTTGCCATCGGTCTGCCGGCCTTCGTCCTCATTAAGGTCTTGGCGCCCGGATATTACGCCAGGCAGGATACCCGCACGCCCGTCAAGATCGGCACGATCGCGCTGGTCGCCAATATGGCCTTCAATCTGATTCTGATCTGGCCTTTGAAGCACGCCGGACTTGCGTTGGCGACCTCCTTGTCAGGCCTATTGAACGCGTGGCTCCTCTATCGCGGCCTGCGGCGCGGGCACATCTATCGCCCGACACCCGGTTGGGCGCGGCTGTGGGTTCAGGTTAGCGTGGCGAGCGCCATCATGGGGGCTGTGCTGAGCTTTGCCAACCGCGCCCCGCAGGTCTACGAGGCGGCCTCGGGCGCGATGCGGGCGGCGATGTTGGGCGCGTGGATTGCGGCGGGACTTGCCGTCTATGCTACAGTGATGTGGCTTTTGGGGGTTCGTCCCGAGGCGTTACGGTTGCAGTCGATAGGTGCGGACGACGTATGACAGCGGCGATTTGGCAGATCGGGTCACCCGGAGATTCGCGCGTCTTTACCCTCGCCGAGGCCGAGGAGCTTTTTCCTTTGGTGCGGCGCATCACCTACGGCACCTACCGGGAGCTCGAGCCTCTGCGCCGCTTGTTGTCGACGCTCCCCCCGGGGAGTGGCGCGCTCTATGAGGTGGAGGAGGATTACGCGTGCGTCGTGAAGCGCTGGGTGGGCAAGATGACCCGCTTGGGGGCGGTCGTGAAGGGTCTCTGGCTCGTCGATTTCGATACCGGCGACGGTTATCTCTGCTGGCGTTTCCCGGAATTGCGCCTCGCGTATTACCACAGCTATTGCGAGGATTACGCCACGCGCCGCCCCTTGCGCGAGGTGATCGAGGAGATGGACCCGGATTGGGCCTGTTGAGCCGCCGCCTTGGCGGGCGGCCGTGAATTCCGTCGGTGGGCAGGAGGTGGGGGTGCGCAGGGCTGCGGGCGGGTCATCTGTGCGCCGCCTGTCTGGACCCGTTCTCCGCGATACGTTAAGCTTTTTCGCTTTCGGTTAGCGTCGGCATGGAGTGTATTCGGGGGCTATACAACGTCCATCCCCGTCATTGTGGGGCGGTCGTCACCATTGGCAATTTCGACGGCTTTCATCAGGGTCACCGGCAGCTGGTCGGGCTCCTGAAGGCGCGCGCCCGGGAGTGCGGCGCGCCTTCGCTCCTCATGCTCTTCGAGCCGCAACCGCAAGAGTATTTCGCGCGTGCGACGGTGCGCCCGCGCCTCATGCGCCTGTCCGCAAAGCTTCGGGCGTTCCGGGATGCAGGTATTGATCTCGTGATGGTGTTGCGCTTCGATGAATTGCTTGCGGATCTCTCGGCGATCGATTTTGTGGAGAACGTCGTGGTGGGGGCCTTGCGCGTGCGCGGGCTCGTCATCGGCGACGATTTTCGTTTCGGAGCCGGTCGTACCGGGGATTTCGCACTCCTGAAGGATGCGGGCCGGCGCCATGGCTTCTTTGTCGAGTCGACGGCCACCTTCACCGAGACCGGGCAGAGGGTGAGCAGTACGCGCCTGCGGGAGGCGCTCGCGCGCGGCGACATGCCCGAGGCCGAGCGGCTAATCGGGGAACCCTACGGATGGCAGGGGCGGGTGGTGGCCGGGGATGCCCGCGGGCGGCTGCTTGGTTTCCCCACCGCCAATATCCTGATGCCCGACCCGCCGGCCGTGAGCGGGGTGTTCGCAGTCGTGGCGCGTACCGATGACGGGCGGGAATATGCCGGTGTCGCTAATGCCGGGCGCCGGCCGACGGTGGGCGGGGGGCGGGTATTGCTCGAGGTCCATCTGCTCGATTTCGCGGGTGATCTCTACGGACGGCGCCTGGATGTGCGGTTCCTCGAGCGACTGCGCGAAGAGCGTAAGTTCCCGTCGCTTGCGGCGCTTGCAGCGCAGATCGATCAAGACCGAGTGTCGGCGCAAAGCTTTTTTGCCAAACGGGGAATACGGGGATCATGACGGCGGACTACAAGAACACGCTCAATCTGCCGCATACGGACTTTCCGATGCGCGGGGGCTTGCCTACGCGCGAGCCTGAACAGGTGAAGGCCTGGGAGCGACTCGGTCTCTATGAGCGGGTGCGCGCCTTCCATGCCGGTCATCCGCGTTACGTCCTGCACGACGGCCCCCCGTACGCGAACGGCAGCATCCATCTCGGGCATGCGGTGAACAAGGTCCTGAAGGACATCATCGTCAAGGCCAAGGGCTTTGCCGGTTTCGATGCCCCCTATGTCCCGGGTTGGGACTGTCACGGGCTGCCGATTGAGCTGGCTGTGGAGAAGACCGTCGGGCGCTGCGGGCGCGACGTCGATGCGCGCGCCTTCCGCAAGGCCTGCCGCGACTACGCGACCCGCCAGGTCGCAGCGCAAAGGGACGACTTCATTCGGCTGGGCGTGCTCGGGGATTTCGTGCATCCCTATCTCACCATGGACTATGCCATCGAGGCAGATATCGTGCGCGAGCTTGCCCGCATCCGGGCGCGCGGACATGTCTATCGGAGTGAAAAGCCCGTGCATTGGTGTATCGACTGCCGGTCGGCCCTGGCCGAGGCCGAGGTCGATTACGCGGATCACCGCTCGCTCGCAGTCGACGTGCCGTTTGCCGTGATCGATGGCGCGGATTTCTGGCGTCGCCTGGGGGTGACAGTGCGCCCGGGGACCGTGTGGCTACCGATCTGGACGACCACCCCTTGGACGCTGCCTGCGAACCGCGCCGTCGCCATGCACGACGACATTGTCTATCGGCTGATGCGCAAAGACGGCGGTCATTGGCTGGTGGCGGACGATTTGGCGGCGACTGTGGCCGGGCGTTACGGACTTCAGGAGGCGGCGACCGATATCACCGTGCGCGGGGCGGCGCTTGCGGGTCTTAGGCTCGCCCATCCCTTTCTGGAGCGCACGGTGCCTGTGATCGCGGGCGCGCACGTGACCACGGAGGCCGGTACCGGGCTCGTGCATATAGCGCCCGCCCATGGCGAAGAGGATTACCAGGCGGCCCGCGCCTATGAGCGCGCAAGCGGTGAGAGCCTGCCGGTCGAAGGACCGGTCGGCGGCGATGGACGTTTCCTGCCAGGCACGCCCTTCGTGGAGGGCTTGTCGGTCAGCGAGGGTGCACGGCGTCTGGTCGATGTGCTGCGCGAGCGCGAGGCGCTCTGGGCTATGGAGACCATCACCCACAGCTATCCGCACTGCTGGCGCCACAAGACCCCCATCATCTTCCGGGCCACCGCCCAGTGGTTCATATCGCTGGAGGCGGCGGGCCTGCGGTCTGATGCCTTGGCGGCGATAGCGCAGGTACGCTGGATCCCCTCATGGGGCGAGCAGCGCATCGCGCAGATGGTCGCCGGGCGGCCCGACTGGTGCATCTCGCGCCAGCGCGTATGGGGCGTGCCCATCCCGTTTTTTCTGCACAAGACGACGGGCGAACTGCACCCGCGCACCGATGCCCTCATGGAGGAGGTGGCGCGCGTCATCGAAGTCGAGGGCGTGGATGGGTGGTTCGAGCGATCGGTCGCCGATTGGTTGGGCCCCGAGGCCCCAGACTATGAGGCCTTGCGCGACGTGCTCGATGTCTGGTTCGACTCGGGCTCGACGCACGCCTGCGTGCTGGCGGTGCGCCCCGAACTCCGCCGCCCCGCGGATCTCTACCTCGAGGGTTCGGACCAGCATCGCGGCTGGTTCCAGTCATCGCTTCTGACCTCGGTCGCCGACTCGGGCCAAGCCCCCTACAAGGCGGTCCTTACCCACGGCTTTACGGTCGATGCCCAAGGCCAGAAGATGGCGAAGTCCAAGGGCAACGGCATAGAGCCCCAGGAGATCACCAAGTCTTTGGGCGCAGACGTCCTGCGGCTTTGGATCGCGGCGACCGATACCCGCGCCGAGATGTCGCTCTCGCCCGAGATCCTAAAGCGCGTCACCGAGGCCTATCGCAGGCTCAGGAACACCGCGCGCTATCTGCTCGCCAATCTCGCAGGTTTCAATCCCGACACCGATGCCGTGGGGCTCGACGATCTGCTGGTGCTCGATCGAGCGGCGCTTGCGCGGGCCGCGGAATTCGACCGTTCGGTGCGCGAGGCCTACGAAGATTTTCAGTTCCATATCGTCTACCAGAGGCTGCATCATTTCTGTGTCGTCGATCTTGGCGCCTTTTATCTCGATGTCCTGAAGGACAGGCTCTACACTTCGCCTGCGGGGAGTCGCGAACGCCGCTCCGCGCAGACCGTGCTCTGGCGCATGCTCGAGGTCTTCGTCCGCCACATGGCGCCGGTCTTGAGCTTCACGGCCGAAGAGGTCTGGCAGTACATGCCAGGCGCGCGCACCGAAAGCGTCTTCTTGAGCACCTGGCACGACTTCGAGGGCCCGGCCACAGCCGCCGATGATCTCGCCTTCTGGTCCTTGCTGCTCGACCTGCGCCAGGCGGTGGGGCCGGAGCTCGAGCGGCTGCGGGTGAGCGGTGCCGTAGGCTCCTCGCTCGACGCCGAACTTGATCTCTATGTCGGACCCGATCTCCATGCGCGGCTTGCCGAGTTTGCCGGGGAACTGCGCTATGTCTTCATCACCTCGGAGGCGCGGCTGCACGCGCTTGCTGCGCGCCCGGAGGAGGCGACCGCGACCGAACGGGACGACCTCTTCGCCGTGGTCCAACCCTCAGCACATGCCAAGTGCGCGCGTTGTTGGCATCATAGGCCAGAGGTCGGGACCCTGGCCGATCACCCCGAGCTCTGCGGGCGCTGTCACGCCAGCTTGACCGGTATCGGGCAGCCCCGGAGGTACGCCTAGATGTTCGGCTATCTCCTGATCGCGGTGGCCGTGTTCGCGCTCGATCAGTGGACCAAAGTCTTGGCGGTACGGTATCTGGCGCAGGCGTCCGTACATCTCACCGGCTTTCTGAATCTGGCACTCATCTATAACCGCGGCGCCGCCTTCGGTTTTCTGAGCAACGCCGATGGTTGGCAAAACGCCTTTTTCATTGCCGTGGCGGTGGCCATCGTGGCTGGCATCATCAGCTTCCTTGTCCGTGGTGGCCGCCGCGACCGGCTGACCGCGATCGCGCTCATGCTGATTTTGGGAGGTGCGCTCGGCAATCTGACCGATCGCGTGCGTCTGGGTGAGGTCGTGGATTTCATCGATTTCCACATCGGCGCCTGGCACTGGTACACCTTCAATCTGGCTGATAGCGCGATCACAATCGGGGCCCTGCTGCTCGGCGTCGATGCCTGGCGCGGGCGGCGCGGGACAACGGGCAGGAACTAGAGGCCTATGTCGCGGATTGTCCTAGGCTCACATGTGGCGCTGCGGTTTCAGTTGGCGCTCGCCGACGGGACCCGCGTCGAGGGCACCGCGCCCGATGAGGCGCCGTGGGAGGTGGTCATAGGGCAGGGCGACCTGCCGGAGGGCCTCGAGCGCTGCCTGCTGGGGCTGGCCGCTGGCGAGCGCGGGCGCTTCTTCGTGGCCGCTGCGGACGCTTATGGGGACAAAGAGGACAAGGCCCGCGAGATCCTGCCACGGGGGGATTTTCCGACGGACGTTGATCTTATCCCCGGAATGGCGTTTAGCTTTACACTGCCTGATGGCCATGAGGCCATGGGTCAGGTGGTGGCGGTGGCGGAGACCGGTGTCGAGGTTGACTTCAGTCATCCCTTGGCCGGCCACGATCTGATATTCGATGTCGATGTTGTAGCAGTCGGGGGCCATTGAGCGCCCGAGGGGCAAGTATGAGGATTTATGTCGCAAACCCACGGGGCTTCTGTGCGGGGGTGGAACGGGCCATAGCGACGGTCGAGCGTGCGTTGGAGGAGCTTGGGGCGCCGGTGTATGTCCGGCACGAGGTGGTTCATAACAAGACTGTCGTCGAGGGTCTGCGCGCCCGAGGCGCGGTGTTCGTCGAGGATTTGGCGGATGTGCCCGCAGGCGCGCCCGTGGTGTTCAGTGCCCACGGCGTCGCTCGCGCCGTGACCGAGGAGGCCCGCGAGCGCGCGCTCACAGTGTTTGACGCCACCTGTCCCTTGGTCTCCAAGGTCCACAGGGAGGTCGTCCGCTGGCGGCAGGCCGGTTACCAATGTCTTTTGATTGGGCACGCCGGGCATCCGGAGGTCGAGGGGACCTTAGGGCAAGTCAGTGACGGTGTGCATCTGATCGAGACCGAGGACGATCTTGCCACGGTGGCGGTGCAGGATCCGGAGCGTGTCGCCTATGTGACGCAGACCACCTTGTCGGTCGAGGACACCGCGCGCCTCATAGAGGCGCTGCGCGCGCGCTTCCCGCAGGCCCGCGGCCCGCGCACCGATGATATCTGCTATGCGACCCAAAACCGCCAGGACGCCGTGCGCGCTTTGGCGGGCCACTGCGATGTCGTGGTGGTCGTGGGTTCCGCGCACAGCTCCAACGCCAATCGTCTGCGCGAGCTCGCCCAAGGCATGGGTGTCCCGGCGCATCTCGTGGACGGGGCCGAGGGGCTCGAGCGCGGGTGGTTTACACAAAGCGCCGCCGTGGGCATCACGGCGGGGGCCTCGACCCCCGAACACGCCGTGCAGGCGGTCATACGCCGGCTGGGGGAGTGGGGTGCGCACTTGGTCGAGGAAGAGGAGGGGCCCGTCGAGACCGTGGTCTTCTCGCTTCCCAAGGCCCTGCAGCGGGTCGCCGTGCGTCGTTCGTAAGACTGGGGACCCCAAAGGAATAAGGCAAAGGTCCAAAGCCCCATTCCCCCGAGGGTATCTGGCGGGGGCTCTCATATGAGAAGACATCTGTGCGAACCCATCCCATTGTGGTCGTGGGGGGCGGCGTCATAGGCCTCCTGACCGCCCGCGAGTTGGCCTTGGCCGGTCACGAAATCCGGCTTTTCGATCAGGGACGCCTTGGGCGCGAGGCCTCGTGGGCGGCGGGCGGCATCTTGTCGCCCCTGCATCCATGGCGTTACCCGGATCCCGTCACGCATCTGGCGAAGGCCAGCATGGCGGCCTATCCGGCTCTCTGCGAGTCCCTGGCGCGCGCTACGGGCATCGACCCGGAATGGACGCCCTCGGGTCTCATGCGTCTGGGCGAGGATGAGGGGGCCGAGGCGCGGCGCTGGGCCGAGCGCTTCGCGGTGCCGCTTGAGTCCCATCGTCTCGCTGATGTTTGTCCCGATCGCGGTATCGATGGTGCGGGCCTCTGGATGCCGGCGGTAGCTCAGGTGCGCAGCCCGCGCCTGCTGCAAGCCTTGGAGGCTGAGCTTCGCGCGCTCAAGGTCGCCGTCCATGAAGAGGCCGAGGTCGTGGGCATCACGCGCGAGCGCACGCGCCTCACGGGCATCGTGGCCAACGGCGAGACGGTGGCCGCCTCCCAGGTCGTGGTGTGCGGTGGGGCGTGGACGCGTGGCCTCCTGGAGCGGTACGGGCTCGCTTTACCCGTGCGCCCCATGCGGGGTCAGATGATCGTCATCCAGACGCCAGCGGGCTTTCTTAAGCCTATGATCCTGAAGGCGGCCCGTTACCTCGTGCCGCGGCGCGATGGGGCGGTCCTGGTCGGCAGCACCATGGAGAGCGTGGGCTTTGTGAAGGAGACGACCGAGGCGGCGCGGGAAGATTTGATTGCCGCCGCCTACGATATCTGCCCTGAGCTTGCCGCCTACCCGGTTACCCATCAGTGGGCGGGTCTGCGGCCTTCGTCCCCCGAGGGTGTCCCCTTCATCGGGGAGCACCCCGAGATCCGGGGGCTCATCGTCAACACCGGGCACTTCCGCAATGGCATCGTGCTCGCGCCCGCCTCGGCGCGGCTTGCGGCCGACCTTGTTCTTGAACGCGACGGGACGCTCGATCCGGCCCCCTACCGCCTCGACCGGCGGTTAGAGGGCGCGCAGGATACGCCTGTGCTAAAATGAGCCTGTGAGAGCCTTTCAGGACCACACAAGTCAGGAGCTGGCCGACCTTTTGCGGGACCGTGGGATCAACCCCACGGCGCAGCGTGTCGATATCGCGCGGCTCCTTTTGTATCGGCGGATACACATGGCGGCCGAGGAAGTGTTTCGTCTGGTGAACCGCGACGGTTCGCATGTCTCCAAGGCCACGGTCTACAATACGCTCGGAGTGTTTGCCGAAAAGGGCCTCATCCGTGAGGTTGTGATCGACCCGGCCCGGGTGGTCTACGACTCAAATACCGCGCCCCACCACCACTTCTACAACGTCGAGACCGGCGAGCTCTTTGATATCGAAGAGCACACGATGTCGGTTGACGGTCTGCCGCCCTTACCTCAGGGGACGGAGGTGGAAGGGGTGGAGGTGATCGTACGGTTGCGCCCCGCCGCCGAGACGGTGAGCTGAAGCCTTCATTTTCCGCGGACCAACGGTTATAGTAGCGGGCCACCACGCCGGTGTAGCTCAGTCGGTAGAGCAACTGATTCGTAATCAGTAGGTCGGGCGTTCGATTCGTCTCACCGGCACCATAAAATCAA
>NZ_JBTRWP010000023.1:0-47310 GCF_054609335.1 Acidiferrobacter sp.
ATGACCAATAATCCGGGGCTCGAGCGTATCTTCAAGACCACCACCCTGGGCGTGCAATACTACATCTCGCCCATGGCGCGCGTCACATTTAACTACGCGATCAATCGTATCGATATACCGCACCTTTCCTCGGTGGGTCCGGCCGCGGCGCAGAACAATGCCTCGGCGGTTGCAAGCGCCAAGGACAATACGATCGCTTTGCAGACGACACTGCTCTTTTAAAGGACCCAAACTACAGGAGGTTTTGTGAAAAAAGGCGCTTTATGGACGGCCCTGTCCTTTCTTGCGGTAAGCGCTCCGGCGCTGGCCGTGCAGGGGAACCTGCACTGGCACAAGATCCATATCCAGATCCCGGTGCGCTTGAAGGCGGCCAAGGTGGTCTTCAATATGGACCATCCGGTGTTCATTCCGCACACGCGGGAGCCCGTGGGCCTCTCGCAGATGCGGATGATGCTGGCGAAGTTCACGCGCGACCATACGCACTGGAAGATCGATGCGGTCTTCCAAGGGGCGGATGGTTATATGTTGCTGAACGACAAGGCCTACAACCAGTTCATGCATGTGCGTACTGGTAACCCCTACCGCGGTCAGATCGAGGCCCTGTTTCATAAGGGCATCGACATCGAGGAGTGCGGGGTCACCATGCGCGCCCATCACTGGGGCAACAAGCAGCTCTTGCCCAATGTGAAGGTGAACGCCGGGGCGGTTGCCCGCATCATCTGGCTCCAGCAGCACGGTTACATCGAGGTCAATCCTTAACGGATGCGGTAACGCGGCGTTCCGTCGCGGGTAAGGATCTGGGCGAGGGTCGGCACGACCTCGCCCAATCTTTTTTTAAGGCCGTAGGGTGGGTTCAGGATCACAAGCCCCGAGCCGTTCAGGCGGTTTTTGACATCCGGCGGCCAGGTCAAAAGTTCCACGCACAGGGTTTCTTTGCCGAGGGCCGACACGGCTGTGACCAGCCGATCTGCGTCGTGCTTATCCTTGATCGGGTACCAGATGAGGTAGATGCCCTGAGGGAAGCGCTCGAGCGCGGTCCTAAGGCCCGTCAAAAGCGCGCTGCGCTCTGTCACGCGCTCGTACGGGGGATCGATCAGGATTACGCCCCGGCGTTCCTTGGGCGGGAGCAGGGCCTTCAGCGCATGGTAACCATCCCCAAGAAAGATCTGGCCCTGCTCCGGGGGCAGGACCTGCTGTAAGGCGTCGTGGGTCTCGCGTGTCCCTTCCACCGCGACGAAGCGGTCTTCCGGGCGCAGCTGTCCGGCTATGAGAAGCGGCGAGCCCGGGTAGTCTCTGAGCTTGGGCCCGTTGAAGCGGCCTACCGCCTCGAAATAACGCGTTAAGGCCGGCCATTCGGCGCGACGGTCCCAGAGGCGCCGGATACCCTCGTCGGCCTCGCTTTCGGGCTGCAGGCGATAGAGCCCCTCGCCTGCATGCGTGTCGAGCGCGAAGAGGGGCTTCGGTTTCTGTAAGACGCGGTCCAGAGTCTCCAGGAGCACGACATGCTTCAAGACGTCGGCCGCCGACCCGGCGTGGAAGGCGTGGCGGTAGTTCACAGGTAGTCCGTGTATTTGCGGGCGCTGCCGCGCACCTTGTCGGCCGGGTACTTGGCGGCGTTCTTCTCGATCTTGGCCCATGCCGCCTGCTCAAGATCGATCCCGAGTCGATCGCAGAAGCGCAGCAGATAGAGGAGTACGTCGGCGGCCTCTTCACTCACCGCTTGGCGCTGCGCCTCCGGGAGTGCGTGGCTCTCCTCTTCGCGCAGCCATTGCAACTGTTCCACGAGTTCGCCTGCCTCGACGATGAGCGCCATGGCCAAGTTCTTCGGGGAATGGAATTGTTCCCAGTCGCGCTCTTTCGCGAATTGCGCGAGCCGTTCGGTCAGATCCTGAAAGCCGCTCATGAGGTCCTCCGGAGGGGTGGGCGCACCCTGGGTCATGCGAGATGGGCCAAGGGGCGCGCGCCTGCGCCCTCGTTCAAAAGCCGCCAGTCTAACGGATTTTGGGGAGCGCGTCCGGGGCCGGGGCCGCAGAAAGCGGCTGTCTGCGGCCCCATTCGGCGTCATAGCTTCGTCATGCAGCGCTTTTACTATCGGCTCCGTGATGCAAGGCGGCCCCTAAGACCGCCGCGCGCGTGCCTTAGGTAAGGCGCAGTACTGGACCGTCCCCCAAGGAGAGAGAGTTATGGCCCAAGACCATCGTTCGATTCTGCAGGCGCTTGACGAGGCGCCGGTGAGCTTCTTTCATATGCGCGCGGCCGTGACCGCCGGCATGGGATTTTTTACCGATGCCTATGACCTTTTTATCATCGGTATGGCGCTCGTCTACCTGAAGCCCGAGTGGCACCTGAGCGCGAGCCAGATCGGCTTGCTTGGGAGTGGGTCGCTGCTTGCAGCCTTCCTCGGGGCGCTCACGCTCGGGCGTCTGGCTGATCGGATCGGCCGCAAGGCCATCTACGGACTCGAGGCGGCGCTCATGGCTATCGGCGCGCTTGCCTGCGCCTTCGCCCCCAGCTTTGCTTGGCTGCTGCTGTTCCGCTTGATCCTGGGATTCGGGATCGGCGGCGATTACCCGATGAGCGCCGTGCTCATGGCCGAGTACAGCAATGCCCGGCAGCGCGGTTCGCTGGTGTCGCTGGTTTTTGGCATGCAGGGCCTGGGTCTCGTGTTTGGGCCCGTGGTCGCGCTCACGCTCCAGGCGGCGGGCCTTGGCCATGACATCGTATGGCGCATCATGCTGGGTCTGGGCGCGCTTCCGCCGCTTGCGGTCCTTTATCTGCGCCGCACCATGCCCGAGTCGCCGCGTTATAAGGCGCTTGTGCGCGGACAGTCGGAGGCCGCTGCCCATGACATGTCGCTTTATTCTGAAGGTCAGGTCCAGGCCTCCGGCCCGGTCGTGCGCCCTCGCCCGATGACGCTGCGCGCTTTTCTGGGTGATCGGCGTCATCAGATTATGATCCTCGGCACGGCCGGCGCCTGGTTCCTGCTCGACTACGCCTTCTACGGCAATGTCATATCGACGCCGCAGATCATAGGCCTGCTCGCGCCGCACGCGAGCCCCATGCAGGCGACCGCTTGGGCGCTCATGATCTTTGCCGCTGCGGCGGTGCCCGGCTATCTCGCCTCCATCGTATTAATGGATCGCATTGGCCACCGGCGCCTGCAGATGATCGGTTTTGCGGTCATGGCCATAAGTTTCGGGCTGATTGCTCTCGTGCCCGACATGACCCATGACGTCCTGCCGTTCCTGCTTCTGTATGGTGTGAGCTTCTTTTTTACCGAGTTTGGGCCCAACTGCACCACCTTCGTGATCCCGGCCGAGGTCTTTCCGACCGGCGGGCGCACCACAGGTCACGGCATCGCCGCTGGGATCGGCAAGCTCGGCGCCTTTGTAGGCACTTTCCTGTTCCCTTACATAAGCCATGCCGGCGGCCTGAAGGGTGCCATGATGTTCGCGGCAGGTGTGTCGGCCCTCGGTCTTTTGCTGACGCGGCTTACCTTGCCTGAGACCAGCGGCCAGAGTCTGGAGACCCTATCGGCTGAGACGCAGGAGGTCTCTCCGCCTGCAGGCGGGCTTGCGGGTTCCGGCGCCTCTTTGATATAGGGCGGCGGGTGTCCAGCGGGGGGTGGCCATGGTTCTCAAATACCGCGGCCATGGCACCGGGTATCAGCCTAGGCTCTTGGCGTAAGCGCCTAGAGGCCGCCGATGCGTTGGCTGATGTGTCCGGCGGCTATCTCGCGAACCTTCCTGAGGCTGGCGTGCCAGACGAGAAGCCGCGGGCATGGGCCCCGGACATGTGGGCCAAGATTGGCAAGAGCTTGGGTCGTCGCGGGCTCGCAGGCCCGAGAGGTCGCAGCGAGCGCAGCCTCGTCCTGGCCGTCAGCACTGTCGCCATGTTCAATGGGTCAAGGATCTTTTGGGCCGGCTTCACTTCGGCGGCCCGTCGTGGCTGTCCTGCGATATTCACGGGCCCGGTTGACTTGTTTTGGTGCTCGCGCTTAGGGTTAGGCCTGCGCCCGGCGGAACTTGGGCGGTCTCGTCGGGTCTCAGTGACACAGTTTCGGCCAATTTGGCCAGGCATCTCTTTTTGAGGGGGAACGCAATGGACTACCAGCAGGCACAAAACCAGTTGGCGCTCGTACAGCAGCAGAACCAGACGGCCATGCAGACGCTGCAGGCCCTCGCGCAGAAGCTCGCGGCGGCGGCGCCGGATCCCACGACCGGGCGTGAATGGGCGATGGATCTACGCGAGGCGGCGATGGCGATGCAGACCCAGGCGCAGAGCACGACCATGCTGGTCCAGCAGATGGCCCAGTATATACAGCAACTCGAGGGGGCCCTGGCCACCCACCCGAATGCCCCAGTACGGCCGACTGGCTGGGCCAATCAGCCATCTGCGGGCAGCGGTTTCCTGGGTTCGCTCGTAGGCGGCCTTGGCATGGGCGCCGGCTTCGCGGCGGCCGACAATATCGTGAACGATATCTTCGATTTGTTCTAAGCGGGCCTACCTTCCAGGTCGGCGAGGCGCGTCCGCCCGCGCGCGACCGCCTCATGCACTTGCCTGGGGGCCGTGCCGCCAAGGTGGTCGCGCGCGGCCAGCGACCCTTCCAGGGTGAGCACGGGGAAGATGTCCGCCTCGATCAGGGCTGAGCAGGTCTTCAGCTCGGATAGTGGCAGTTCCGCGAGATCCACGCCCCGGTCTATGGCAAGCCGCACGGCGCGGCCGGCGGCCTCGTGGGCGTCCCGAAACGGCAGGCCCCGTCTCACCAAGTAATCCGCGAGGTCGGTTGCAGTCGGGTAGCCGCGACGGGCCTCTTCACGCATCCGTTTCCGATGGAAGGTGGTCGCCGGCAAGAGCTCGGTGAGTGCGCGCAGGGAATCGCGGACGGTGTCCAGGGTGTCGAAGAGCGGCTCCTTGTCCTCCTGGTTGTCCTTGTTATAGGCGAGCGGCTGCCCCTTCATGAGGACCAGCAGGGCCGTGAGATGGCCTATGACGCGGCCGCTCTTGCCGCGCAGGAGCTCGGGGACGTCCGGGTTTTTCTTCTGGGGCATGATCGACGAGCCGGTGCAAAAGCCGTCGGCCAGCTCTATGAAGCCGAACTGGGGTGTCGACCAGAGTACGAGTTCCTCAGCGATGCGTGACAGGTGGACCATGATCAAGGCCGCGGCCGCCGTGAATTCGATGACAAAGTCCCGGTCCGAGACCGCGTCGAGCGAGTTTTCGGTCGGGCGCGTAAAGCCCAAGGCCTGGGCCGTCATATGCCGGTCGATGGGGAAGCTCGTGCCGGCCAGCGCCCCGGCCCCGAGCGGCATGACGTTCAGGCGGGCGCGGGCGTCCTTGAGGCGTCCTGCGTCGCGCAGGAACATCTCAAACCACGCGAGCAGGTGGTGGCCCAGGGTCACGGGCTGTGCCACCTGTAAATGGGTGAAACCCGGCATGATCGTCTCGGCCTCGCGCTCGGCCAGCATGAGGAGCACGGATCCGAGTCTCTGGAGCTGGCCCACGAGCCCGTCTAGACCCTCGCGCAGATAGAGACGCACCGCGGTCGCCACCTGATCGTTGCGCGAACGGGCCGTGTGCAGTTTTTTGCCGACCTCACCGATACGCTCGATCAAGGCGGCCTCGACGTTCATGTGGACGTCTTCGCGCCCCACAGACCATGTGAAACGGCCCGCGTCGATGTCCTTCTCTATGGCGGACAGCCCTTCGGCGATGAGTGCAGCCTCACTCTCCTGGATAATGCCCACCGCCGCGAGCATGTGCGCATGCGCGATCGAGCCGCGAATGTCATGGCGGTAGAGCCGTTGGTCAAACCCGACCGAGGCCGTGAAGGCTTCCACGAAAGCATCCGTGGGTTCGGTGAAGCGGCCTTTCCAGGCTTTGTCGGTAGGAGACATGCGCGCGCTCGACGAAGGAAAAGGCGTCCATGGTACCGAACTGTGGGCGTGCCGTTAAGGGCGGCATGTGTTTGCCACTTGTCCGTCGACCTGTTCCGATCATCGGTGATGGGTTGAGACGAGCTCATGCGTCGACTAAGGTTGTTTCCGTAGTGCCTGGGCCGGACTCTCCTTATGCACCCCCACCCCGAAATGCCGGCCCAGGGTTGCCGGGCCCACGAGCACGACTCGGGGCCCTCTTTTTCCTGCTAGTCTAATGGTAGTCCCGATCCCCCGGGGCCCCGGTCTCGCGTATAAGGTGGTCATGAAGGACTCGACGAGCTATTTTCTGCCCGATTTCGGTTCTCTCGCCATTGCCGCCAAGGTGCTCCTCATGGCCGAGGCGATCGCCGTGATATTCGCTATCGCTCGAAGCGACAGCCTGGGACTGACTACGGGCCGCTATTTCCTGTTCCTTTCGGCCTACACCCTCAGCATAGCTCTGGTGAGCTTGGGGTTATGGCGGCTCGTCAACCGCGGATTGCACCGGTTGTCGGCCACGGTGGGCTCGTTGCTCGTGATCGCGCTCATGATCGTGGCGGTGGTGGTGGTCACCGAGGGCTTCATAAACGGGCTCTACGCGCTCGGCATCATCCCCAACCGTTCGCCCGCATGGCAGCTCACCATTTTGATCCACGGCGTCCTGATCGGTACCATAGTCATGCTGCTTGGTCTGCGCTATCTGTTTGTGTCGCACAAGGCGCAGATCGATGCCAAGCTCGAGCAGGAGGCCCGTATCCAGGCCCTGCAGTCGCGCATTCGACCGCACTTCCTCTTCAATAGCATGAACAGTATCGCAAGCCTTACGCGCAGCGACCCGCCGCGCGCCGAGGCCGCGCTCCAGGATCTTGCTGATCTGTTCCGGGTATTGCTCGCCGATGCCCGCAAGCTCGTGCCGATCTCGGCTGAACAAGAGATATCGCGCCAATATCTGGAGATCGAAAAGTTGCGGCTCGGCGACCGACTCACCGTGCAGTGGACTGTGAGTAACGTTCCCCGCAATGCACTTATTCCAACGCTGACCTTGCAACCGCTCCTCGAAAACGCCATATATCACGGTATCGAACCGCGGTTCGGCGGAGGTACGGTCAAAGTCGAGCTCTGGGGAGATAACGCCGAGACCTTGAACGTCCTCATCAGTAATCCGATTCCGGAGGTCCGCAAGCACGCCCACGGGCGCGGCAACAAGATCGCCATGGATAATATTCGCCAGAGGCTCGCTTCGCACTTTTCGGATGCGGCCACCTTGCAAACGTTCGAGGAAGGCGATCAATATCATGTCAAAATAAAAATGCCTATTGTGAGAAACCAGGGGGGCAGCTACTAAGCGGAGAGTTCACGATGAGAGAGAGCGGCGCACCAGCTGAACAGAGGAGGGACACAATGAGGGTCCTGATCGTAGACGACGAAAAATTGGCGCGCGATCGGTTGCGGGAGATGGTGGGGGAGATCGGCGAACACACGGTGGTGGGCGAGGCCATGAACGGCAGTGAGGCCATTGCCCAGACCGAACGCCTGAACCCCGACGTGCTGCTCATGGATATCCGCATGCCGGGCATGGACGGCCTGGAGGCGGCCATGCATCTTATGGGGCTCGATACGCCCCCCGGGGTGATCTTCACGACCGCCTACGACCAGCATGCCCTCGACGCCTTCGAGGTCAATGCCGTCGACTACCTCTTGAAGCCGATCCGCAAGGACCGCTTGGCCAAGGCCCTGAGCAAGGCCGGCAAGCTGAGCCTGCAACAGCTTCAAGACCTGAATCAGGCGCAGGATTCACCCATTGTCCGCACCCACTTGAGCGTCCATCTACGCGGCAATATCCGTCTGGTCCCAGTGCAGGATGTCTTGTACTTCCTGGCGGACAACAAATATGTGACGGTGCGTACCGCAAGCGAGGAACACCTGATCGAGGACTCGCTCGTGAATCTCGAGCGCGAGTTTGGCGAAAGCTTTTTGCGCATCCACAGAAACGCCTTGGTCGCCACGCCCTATATCAGCGGCATAGAGAAGGACACGAGTGGCACCTGGCATGTCACGCTCAAGGGCCTCGACAAGCGGCTCGCAGTCAGCCGGCGACACGCCGCAGCGGTCCGTCGCTGGGCGCGCCGCTAGCCTACAAGGGGACGCCCCGGCTCTGCCCCGGGAGATGCTTGCTCGTTCACATGCGCCAGAGGGCGGCGACCGGTCGCTCGCTATAGTCCGCAGATTCGAGTGGCAGCCGGTGCTGACGGATGTCGTCCAAGGTCTCGGCGACGCGCGCGAAGTCATGTTGGAGCCGCCAGTAGACGCGGGCGCGGTCGCTATGTCTCTCGAAGTCGGCTGTTTGCCCAAAGGCGCTGCGCCCGTGATCGGCGTAGTAGGATAACTGTCCGCGTGAACGCAGTCGCTCCCGAAAGAAGCCGCTCATGAAGAGTGCGTATTCGGCCATGTGGCGCACGACGACCATCTCGTGGGCGCGGTCCTGCTCCTGGGCGGCCCTTTGTTCGGCGAGAAACTGCACGAGGGTGGTGAGCGGGCGTTTTTCGTGGTCGTTCAGCGGATAGAGGGCTTCAGTGCGCGCGAAGCGGGTGAGAAGATCACTGACATAGGCCACGGTGGCGGGTTCTCCGATCCCGGCGCGCCGCAAGCCCTGCTGGATGTGGCGATGAAAAAACTGATAGAGAGTCGGCGTCACGATTACCTCCTAACACGATCCCTACCTCTTATTATAGTTATAGCGTAGCGCGGGACTACCCCTCTCCGGCAGGGGGATTGTGGGAGCGTCACCGACGGCATGAACGTAAGCGGCGGCGCGACTCCTCGGTGACTGCGAGGCGCCGTTTGGCGGTCGCGCCCTTCCAAGTATGTGCCCATGCCTGGACGCTCCAAGGGCTTTCTTTTTCGCGGGTCTTGCGCGAGTATTGCTCGCGCCCGTGCCGCCCCTGACGGGGTCGCGGAGCCGGACGCGGACGAGGGCTTTAGAGGGTCCCGTAGGCCCTACGGGGCGGCGCTCGGACTTTCCGAGCTTTAGGTGTCGCTGCGAAGGATGGGCGGTCGGGAACGAATTGGGTGTCGATACGGGGATCGGGGACGCCCGCGCGAATAGGAAGGAAGAATGACAGCAACGACATTGGATAGACAGACGGCCCTGATTGTGGTCGATCTGCAAAAAGGGATCGTGAGATTGCCCATGGCGCATCCGACGGCCGTGGTCGTGGCGAAGGCCGTGGAGTTGGCGGCAAGTTTTCGGCATCATGCCTTGCCGGTCGTGCTCGTGAACGTAGACGGCCGGGCGCCGGGGCGCATCGAACGAGGGCCCCTCAGCACGGAGCGTCCCCCCGACTGGACCGAACTCGCGACGGAACTTGGCGCGCACGCGACGGATCATCGGATCACGAAGCGCAGCTGGGGGGCGTTCACCGAAACGGGGCTTCTGGAGTTCCTACGCGCACGCCAAGTCACGCAGGTCGTGATCGCGGGGATCGCGACCAGCATCGGTGTCGAAACCACGGCGCGCCAGGCCTACGAACTTGGGTTCAACGTGACGCTTGCGTGCGATGCGATGACCGATTTCAGTAGCGAGTCTCACGATCACAGTGTCCAGCGCCTCTTCCCGCGCCTGGGCGAGACCGCGACGGTCGCTGAAGTCGTTAAGCTGCTTGCCCAGCGGGACATGTGAGCGACGCGGGCGCACCCCGTTCACCCCGCCCCTTGAGCGCGACCTTCCGCGCGCTCGCGACACGGGATTACCGCCTCTGGGCGGCCGCGGCCCTGGTCTCCAACCTTGGCACCTGGATGCAGCGCACGGCCCAGGACTGGCTCGTGCTCACGCAGCTGACCGCTCATAGCGCGGTAGCCTTAGGGCAGATCACGGCCCTGCAGTTCGCGCCTCAGGTCCTGCTTTTGCCATTGATCGGCTATGTCGCCGACCGTCTTGATCGTCGCCGGCTCCTGATCGTTACTCAATCGATCATGGCGTTGCTCGCCCTCGTGCTTGCCGTCCTTGTCCTGTCCGGCGCGATCCGCCTATGGGAGACTTATCTTCTCGCGCTCCTGCTTGGGATCGCCGCCGCCTTCGATTCGCCGGCCCGCGGTGCTTTTGTAGCGGACCTTGTGCCGCCACGGGATCTTGCCAACGCGGTCGCCCTCAATTCCCTGTCCTTCAACATCGCCCGCGCCTGTGGTCCTGCGCTTGGCGGGATATTGATTAGTTCGCTTGGCACGGGCCCGGTCCTTTTGCTAAACGCGGTTTCCTTTGGGGCGGTGCTTGCGGCCTTACGCCGATTGCGGCGCTCCTCCATCCGCAAGCCCGCGCGTCTCATGGTAGCGTCCCGCGCCTTTGCGGAGGGGCTGCGCTATGTCGCCGCCAAGCCCGAGATCAAGGCCGTCCTTGCGATGTTCTTTTTGATCGGGGCGGCCGGTGTCGCCTTCCCCATCCTGATATCGGCCATGACGGTCAGCGTTTTCCATGCCAGCGCCGCGCTTTATGGTCTGCTGATGTCGCTCATGGCGGCAGGTGCCGTGGGTGGCGCCTTGTTCGCTGCCTCGCGCGTGCCGCGATTCGCGGTCTTACAGGGGGCGGTCGCGCTGCTTGCCGTGGCGGGTGTCGCGGCCGCGGTTGCGCCCGGCCTGGTCGCGTTTGCCTGCCTGCTCCCCATCCTGGGTTTTGCCATACAGGTCTTCACGACATCCGCCAACAGTCTGATCCAGTCTTTGGCGGAGCCTGCGTTGCGCGCGCGTCTGCTCGCCCTCATGATTGCCTCAGCCTTGGGCGGCGCCCCGATCGCGGGCCCTCTTGCGGGCTGGATTGCCGACCACCTGGGCCCGCGGCTTGCCTTCCTTGAGATCGCCGTGCTCGCGGGCTTGGCGCTCGCCGTGGGTCTGCGCCGTCGTCGTGCCGCAAGGGCGCTCGGTGCACCCGCGTCTTCGGGGGCGAACCCGCCCGTTTCGGTAGGGGTCTCTGTCACGCTCGCGGTCGAGGATTGAGGCCGAGGTTCCCGGTGCTTCACCCCGGAATATAAAGAATTGACAGGCCGGGGGTCAGGGGTATGATGCGCGGCAACCACCCCCACCCCCGCTGCGGAGTTCTTGTCATGACAGTTTTGGGTACCCCCTTGACACGCGACGCTATGCGTCTGCTTTTGCTCGGTAGCGGCGAATTGGGTAAAGAGGTCGCCATCGAGGCCCAGCGGCTCGGTGTCGAGGTCATAGCGGTCGATCGCTACAAGGATGCCCCGGCCCATCAGGTGGCCCATCGCTCCTATGTCATCGATATGCGTGACCCCAAGGCTGTGCGCGACATCATCACACGCGAGCGGCCGGATTTCGTGGTCCCAGAGATCGAGGCGATCGCCACCGAGACCCTGATGGAGATCGAAAATGAGGGCCTGGCCGAGGTCATACCGACCGCCCGCGGGGCCTTCCTGACCATGAACCGCGAGGGCATTCGGCGGCTGGCCGCCGAGGAGCTCAAGATCCCGACTTCGCGCTACGCCTTTGCCGGCAGCCTCGAGGAATTGCAGGCGGCGGCTGTCATGGTGGGCTTCCCTTGTGTCGTGAAGCCGGTCATGTCGTCCTCGGGGAAGGGTCAGTCGGTGGCCGCGAACGAGGCGGAACTTGTGGCGGCGTGGCACGAGGCTCAGAAAAAGAGCCGGGTGAAGATGGCGCGCGTCATTATTGAGGCCTTCATCGAGTTCCAGTACGAGATTACCTTGCTCACAGTACGCGCCGCCGGCCCCGGGGGCGTGATCGAGACCCATTTCTGTGAGCCCATCGGGCATCGTCAGGAGCGCGGGGACTATGTTGAGAGTTGGCAGCCGCAGCCTATGAGCGAGAAGGCCCTATATCGGGCACGCGAGATGGCGGAGAAGGTGACGGGGGCGCTTGGGGGGCGCGGTATTTTCGGCTGCGAGTTCTTTGTGAATGAAGACCAGGTCTGGTTCTCAGAGGTGAGTCCGCGGCCGCACGACACGGGGCTTGTGACCCTGGCGAGCCAATATCAGAGCGAGTTCGAGCTGCATGTGCGGGCCATTCTGGGCCTGCCGGTGTCGACGGAGTTGATGCGCCCTGGGGCGAGCGCCGTCATTTACGGCAACCAGGACGCGAAGGGCGTCCGCTTCGGGGGTCTGGATCAGGCACTACGGGTACCCGGCACCAAGCTGCGGCTCTTCGGCAAGCCCGAGAGCTTCGTGCGGCGGCGCATGGGCGTGGCGCTTGCCGTGGCATCCGACATCGACACCGCGCGCCGTCGTGCCCAGGAGTGCGCGAATCTCGTCCAGGTCCTTGCCCCCAAGTCCTGAGCGAGAGGCGGATCCCGATCCCGAAGCTCCGGCATCGCAGTCGGCTGGTGTGCCAGGCGGGACGAGCTACGGTACCTGCGGGTAGACCGTGGGCCTGACCGATCCGTTCCGGGCAGGTACTACTCACGCCCTCAAGGGCGGAGTCTCTCCACGGCATGACCGCTGAGCCGAAGGGGTGATCTGCACCGATTCCCGCCCCTGCGGGCTACCGCGGCTGCTGTCAACGGGCATGGGACCCGCGGTACGCGCCCAGGAGGGTGTGCTGGCGGACATCGGCCATAGGCTGTCGCGGCGCATCTTGATTGAGGCGGCCGGGTGCTATCGTTTCACGCCACGCATCGGCGAATCCCTTCAGGCCCGCCCCGATCGGGCATCACGATCGCCTGGAGGCGCGGCTGAAGGTCAGTCACAGCAGGTCATTCGTCCTCTAACGCCGTGGCGTGCCCTCTAACAAGGCGTATTTGGCGCGATACCGCTCTTGAATGCCAAATAAAATGGCGCGATACTCAGTTGTGCGACAAATAAAAGGCTTATCGTGCCAAAAGTGATCCCTTTAGCGGATTTTGACCAGATAGCGGAGGTCGTGCGCCGATTTCCCGAGGGAGCAGGGCTTGAGGAGATAGCGGCGGCTATGGGTGAGGGACTGTCGCGGCGAACGCTTCAGCGCCGCCTTGCCGATTTGATTGCCCAGGGACGTATCGCCGGTCGACGCGAGCGGAAGGCATTCAAATATCGGTCTGCCGCTATCACGGGTACGTGGGATGTCACCAAAGGGCGTGACCGGGTGGAGGAGCCAGTCGAGGTTTATGTCCCGACCTCTCCCGGCGGCGCGGACATCAAGGCTTACGTGCGCCAACCCATTCAAGGGCGCCGCCCCGTTGGCTACAGGGCCGAATTCCTGGACGCCTATAGGCCGAACGAAACCTGGTATCTACCAGAGACACTGCGCGGGCAGCTCCACACTCTGGGCCGCTCTCCTGCCGAGCAGATGCCGGCCGGCACTTTCGCCCGTGACATTCTCAATCGGCTGTTGATCGATTTGTCATGGGCCTCGTCGCGCCTGGAGGGAAATACCTACAACCGCCTCGACACGGAACGACTCATTCGGCTCGGGGAAGTTGCGGAGGGTAAGAATGCGATTGAGACCCAGATGATTTTGAATCATAAGGCGGCCATCGAATATCTCGTTCGTGACGCCGAGCAAATAGCGGTGGATAGGAACACCGTCATCGCCCTTCACGCCCTTTTGTCGGATGGCCTGCTCTCTGATCCGATGATGTGCGGCAAGCTGCGTAACCGCGCCGTGGAAATCGGTGGTAGCGTCTACCGGCCCATGGCGTTACCGCAGCGCGTCGAGGAATATTTTGGCGTCGTGCTCGGCATGGCCGCCGACATTGAAGACCCATTCGAGCAAGCCTTCTTCCTGATGGTGCATCTGCCCTACCTCCAGCCCTTTGATGACGTGAACAAGCGCGTGTCGCGTCTCGCGGCCAATATTCCTTTGATCAAGAGTAACCTGAGTCCGCTCTCGTTCATCGATGTGCCAGAGTCTGCTTATGTTGATGCCCTGTTGGGTGTGTACGAACTGAATCGCATCGAATTGTTGCGCGATGTCTTTGTCTGGGCCTACGAGCGCTCCTGCCAGCAGTATGTGGCTGTCAGGAGCCATCTCGTGCCACCCGATACCTTCAGACTGCGCTACCGGGCTGCATTAACGGAAGCTGTGCGTGCCATCGTTCGGGGTGGGCTGCCAGCCATGATAGAAACAGTCCGTCAGTCGATGCCCGCATCGGTCGTGCCCGGTGATCAAGAAGGTTTTGCGAAACTCGTTCTGGAGGAGTTCAAGACCATGCACGCGGGAAACGCGGTCCGCTTCGGCCTCCGGCCATGGGAGTTCGAGGCCTGGAAGCAACAGAACCCAAGCATAGGATCAAATCACTCTTGTGGGCCTTGAGGTCATGGATCGCACGTAACGACCCATGAATCCCCGCCGCTTGCGGCCGAGCCGGTCAATACACGCAGTCTAGAGGCCGATCCCGATCCCGAAGCCGAAGTTCCAGCGCCGACGTCGCGGCCGGTAGGCGTGCCAGACGTGGCTCGCGAGCAGCTGCACCTGCGGGTAGAGGTAGTGCGCTTGGCCGATGAGCCCCGGACGGGTGCCGGTCACAGTCCCCACGATCGTCACGAGTCGGCCGCGCGCAAAGAGCATGGGGTCGAGGTAGCCGGGGGCGACGGCCTGGAAGCGCCCCTCCGGCATGGCGCTAAGCCGGGGGCGACCGCTTGCGCTCAAGGGATAGGCGAGCACAGTGAGCGTGCTGTGTACGGGCCCCACATTGTCTTGTACCACGACGCCACCCCAGCGTACCCGCGCCCCGCGCGTGCGCTGGGGGTGGGCAAGAACGGCCTGCAGGCCCATGTGGCGATCGATGTGGGTGGCCTCGGGCCGCGGATGCACGGCGCAGCCGGCGAGGCCCAGGGCGAGAAGGGCGACCGCAGCGCGCATCGCCCAGGTCTGGGTCATAGGCATTCTAAGTCAGCCCTCCTTAGCGTCTGTTTATGGCCAGTAGCCCGGACCTTCGTCCTCCTCGTGCCCGCCTCCGTCGAAATCCGGGCCAAAATCTATACCCCATCCCCATGGCCAGGGGCTGGCATAGTAATAGCGCGAGTATCGCGGGCGCGGGCGCCAAAGGTGGACGGCAGTCGTCTGGACGACCGGAAAGTCGTACAAATAGCGTCCGATGGGGTCTTTCTGGTAACCGGAGAAGGTTCCGAGCACGGTCACCTTGCGGCCCACCGCATAGACGGCGGGGTCGAGGAAGCCCGGAACCCGCGCCATGAAACGCCCCCCGCTGAAGCGCGCCCGGCGCGGCCTGCCATCGTGGCGCAAGGGTCGGCTCACGACCTGCACCCAGGTGGCGTGGGGGCTATTAATCACCCGGCTTATGATGCCGCCCCAGCGCACGCGTACACCGAGCGGCGCCGTGTGGGCACGCGCCGCCGCGACGCTCACAGGCGCGATGTCGGGCGCGCGCAAGGATCTCGGCACGGGTGTCGCGCATCCGGCGAGCAAAAACAGACTTCCGAGTACCGCGAAGGCTTTCATCCGTGTCGGCCTCCATGTCCCATCGTAACGGCCCTAGGGGAGTATCATAAGACCGCACTTAGGTCTTGGCCAGAGACCAGCTTTACCCGTGCGACCATGGCCGCGTACCGGCGCCGGCGCGTTCTGACACAATGGCCGGACCTTGAACCGAGCCTGGGTGGCCCCATAAGAGGGGCTCAGCCCCTAAAAAAAACGGCGAACGATAATTGATGACCATGAGCGATCCTGAATCGATGGCCGCGCCTGGCGGGACCCTGGCGCGGGCTGGCGATGTGCTGCCCACGACCCTTGCCGTTGTGCCCATAACCAATCGCCCCTTCTTCCCGGCTCAGGCCATCCCCTTGGTTTTGGATCGCGACCCCTGGAGTTCCACGATTGCCGCCGCGACCGAGAATCCGCATAAGGTCGTGGGGCTGGTCTTGATCCGCAAGGATCAGGCGACGGATGTCGTAAGGGGTGACTTCTACGATACGGGGACCGTCTGCCGTATTCATAAAGTGGCCCATAACGAGGACAAGCTCCAGGTGTTCGTGGAGGGCCTGCAGCGCTTTCACGTTGATCAATGGGTCTCGGACGAGCGCCCTTTCGCGGTGCGCGCGCGCTATTTTGCGGAGCCCGAGGCCGTCGAGGGCGCGGACATCAAGGCCTATTCGGTGGCGATCATCAACACCATCAAGGAGCTCTTGCCGTTGAACCCCCTGTACGGGGAGGAGCTCAAATTCTTTCTCACGCGCTTTGGGCCCGACCAGCCTTCGCGCTTGGGCGATTTCGCAGCCAGCCTCACGACCGCGAACAAGGAAGAGCTGCAAGACGTCCTGCGCACGGTCGATCTCGAGCCGCGGCTTGAGAAGGTGCTCTTTCTTCTCCGCAAAGAGCTTGATCTTGCCAAGATCCAGGCGCGCATCAGCGAGCGGGTCGAGGAAAAGATCAATGAACAGCAGCGGCAGTTCTTCCTGCGCGAGCAGCTGAAGGCCATACAGAAGGAACTTGGCATCGCCAAGGATGATCGCACCGCTGAGATCGAGGCCTTCCGCGAGCGGCTCACGACAGTCACTCTTCCCGCGGCCGCGCAAAAGCGTGTCGGGGAGGAGCTGCAAAAGATGGCGATCCTTGAGATGGGTTCGCCCGAGTACGCAGTCACGCGCAATTATCTCGAGTGGCTGACGACGCTGCCGTGGGGGCGTTATTCCAGCGACAAGATCGACCTGAAACAGGCCCGCCAGGTCCTCGATCGGGACCATGACGGTCTTGAAGACGTCAAGGACCGGATCATCGAGTTTCTGGCGGTCGGGGCGATGAAGGGTGAGGTGGCGGGCTCCATCCTGCTGCTCGTGGGGCCGCCCGGGGTGGGCAAGACCTCCATAGGCCGCTCTATCGCCGCCTCGCTCGGGCGCACCTTTTATCGGTTCTCCGTGGGGGGCATGCGCGACGAGGCCGAGATCAAGGGTCACCGCCGCACTTATGTCGGCGCGATGCCGGGCAAGTTCATCCAGGCGATCCGTGAGGTCGGGGTGGCGAATCCGATCATCATGTTGGATGAGATCGACAAGATCGGTTCCTCCTACCAGGGGAACCCGGCGTCGGCGCTGCTCGAGGTCTTGGATCCCGAACAGAACGTGGATTTCCTGGACCATTATCTCGATCTGCGCTTCGATTTCTCCAAGGTACTGTTCATCTGCACGGCCAACCAGCTCGACACCATACCGCGGCCACTCCTCGATCGCATGGAGGTCATACGGCTCGCGGGCTATATCACGAGTGAGAAGATGGCGATCGCCAAACATCATCTCCTGCCCAAGCAGATGGACAAGGTGGGTCTGAAGCGCGGACAGTTGCGCATCGAGGATCAAGCCATACGCGAGATCATCGAGGGCTACGCGCGCGAGGCCGGTGTCCGCAACCTCGAAAAGAAATTGGGTTCGATTGCACGCAAGGCGGTGGTCGCCATGATCAACGGCAAGGAGCCGCCGATCAAGGTGAGTGCGCGCAACCTGGAGGAATACCTCGATCGGCCGGTCTTCCAGCCGATCAAGCCCTTGCGCGGCGTGGGCGTCGTAACGGGCCTGGCCTGGACTCCGATGGGCGGCGCCATCCTCGACATCGAGGTCACGCGCGTACATCGCGCCAATCGCGGGATCAAGATCACAGGACAGTTGGGCGAGGTGATGCGCGAGTCGGCGGAGATCGCCTACAGTTATATCTCCTCGCACTGCAAACAGTACCACTGCCCCGAGGATTTTTTCGACAAGGCGTCCTTGCATCTGCACGTGCCGGCCGGCGCCATCCCCAAGGATGGGCCGAGCGCTGGCATCACGATCGCAAGCGCGCTCTTATCGCTGGCTCGTGGCAAGCGTCTCGTCCGGCCACTCGCGATGACAGGCGAACTTACGCTCACAGGCTATGTGCTCCCGGTGGGTGGCATACGCGAGAAGATCATCGCCGCACGGCGCGTGAAGATCTCGGAGATCATCATCCCCGAGGCCAATCGCAACGATTTCGAGGAGCTGCCGGACAATGTGCGCAGTGGGCTTGCGATGCACTATGTCAAACATTACCGCGATGTCGCGGCCCTGATCTTTCCGGAGTAGGCCGTGGGACATAAAGTGGATTTCGTGTGTCGCGCGTGCCGTTACGAGGAGCGGGATTTGGGTGTCGGGCGCGGCCGCAGGCCTTGGCCCATGTTGCGCCTGTTTCGGTGTGACAACTGCCATTCGGTCGGCAGCACCTGGGTCGACGAGGATGGCGTGGCGCGCTGCAGTCTCTGTTACCACAAGGATATCGCGCTCCTGGCCGACGATATCGCGTCTATCGCCTGTCCAAAGTGCGAGGAGCGCGGGGTATTCACCCACCACTCCGGGGAGACCTGGGAGTGATCTAGCGAAGCTGTACGGGTTTTTTCAGTTGCTGGCTTGCAAAGACTTCGAGGTCGGCCAGAAGCTCGTGGTCGCTGTTGCGTACCCAGTGGTCAGTGGCGGCATCGTAGTCGTAGTGAAAGCCCCCGGCGCGGGCTGCAAGCCAGATCTGTTTGAGCGGCCGCTGTTTATTGATCACGATATGCGAGCCGTCTGGGAATTCGAGCGTCAGGATCTCGCCTTCGGTCTCAAAATCGATATCCGGGGCGTGGGTCTCGATGGCCTGTTCGATGTGCGCAAGCGTCGCCCGCACCCGTGCCTCGTAGTCATGGTCATCTAGCATTGGCGGCTCCTTCGTCGTCCATCGTGCGCCGTTCGTCTTGCGCCCCTCCCTTTGCGGCGGTGGGGGCGTGGATCATAGCGGGCATGCCCGGTGCATGGTAGCGGGCCTTGCGCCAAACAGCCAGATGGCGAAGGGCCCGGTGCCTGGAAACGACCCCTGGAAGCGTCCTGGGGCCCGCCCGTCCGCGCCCTTGAGTCGGGCCCACTTTACCCACTATTCTTGGCAGCATGACAAAAAAGATCCTTATCCTGGGCGGCTATGGCACCTGCGGGCGCCGGATTGCCGAGATCCTCATGCAAGAGCCGGGGGCCGAGTGTGTCATCGGCGGCCGCGACGCCGCCCGTGGTCAGGCCTTGTCGGCCACGCTCGGTATCCCGTTTGTGACGGTCGACATCCAAAGGCAGGCGTCTTTGAATGCCGCCTTGGACGGTGTCTTCGCCGTCGTAAACACCTGCGGGCCGTTTCGCGCCCACGATTACGTGGTGGCCGAGCGCTGCGCACGCCGCGGCGTGCATTATGTCGACATGGCCGACGAGACCTCCTATATACTGGGTATCCAGGGCCTTTCGGGGCGCGCGGTCGAGGGCCAGGTGTCGCTGGTGTCGGGGGCGGGATCGGGCCTCGCTTTTTCCTCGATACTAGCCGCCGCCATCGCCCCCGGATTCGATACGATCGCGGACATCGAGATCGCGACCCTGTCCGGCAATCGCAATCCGCGGGGGCTTGCGAGCATGCAGGCGCTGCTTGCGGCACAGGCGCGCCGGGCGCGAATTTTTGAGGGGGGCGCGTGGCAAGAGGTGCCGGGTTACACGAGAGGCCGCACCGTGGCCCTCCCGGAACCGTTCGGACGCCGCCGCCTTTACGTGGCCGATGCCCCCGAGATCGAGATCCTGGGCAGGCGCTACGGCGCCGGGGTCACGTATCGCACCGGGCTTGAGCTTGCGGTCTTGAATCGCGCGCACGCCTGGCTCGGTTCCCTGAGCCGGTTGGGCGTGATCGCCGACCCGGCGCGGTATGCCAAGGGCCTGTACGCGGTGCAAAAGGGGCTGCGGCGCTTCGGTAAGGCGGCATTTGGATTGCGCGTCGTGTTGCGCGGCCAGCGGGGCGGCGGGCCCTTTATGCGCAGCGCCGCTCTTGTGGTCTGCGAGGACGGGCTTTCGACCTTGTGCTCGCCGGCCGTGGCGCTCGTACGCAAGTGGATGGCGGGCGGCGGGGAGCCGGGCGCCTTTCCCTGTTCCGGTGTTCTCACTTTGGCGGATATGACGCGCGAATGGGCGACGCAGCAAGTGGTGTTACAGCTTTCGTGATGGCGCGCGCCCTCGTTTTCATGGTGGTTCTGGCGCTTGCTGCGTGCGGCAAAACGGGCCCGCTCTACCTGCCGCCTGCAAGGCCCGCCGCGCCCCCGGCCGCGCATCATGGCGCGGGGCCGCACTCGTGAGCGCCTTTGATTATCGGGACGATCAGCTCTTCGTCGAGGATGTGGCGCTTGCGGAGATCGTGAGTGCAGCCGGGTCCCCCTGCTACGTCTACAGTCGCCGGACCCTGGTCGATGCCTACCAAGCGTTCGCCGACGCCCTCGGGGACCGGCCGAGCCTCGTTTGTTATGCCGTGAAGGCCAACGGCAATCTGGCTCTGCTTGCGACCTTGGCGGATCTCGGGGCGGGCTTCGATATTGTCTCGCAGGGGGAGCTTGAGCGGGTCTTGGCGGCCGGTGGTGATCCGGCGCGCATCGTCTTCTCGGGGGTCGGCAAGACCGAGGCCGAGATGCGTCGTGCGCTCCAAGTCGGGATCCGCTGCTTCAATGTCGAGTCTGCGGCCGAGCTTGCCCGGCTCGAGCAGGTGGCGGCGGCGCTCAAGGTGCGGGCGCCAGTGTCCTTGCGCGTGAATCCGGACGTCGACGCCAAGACCCACCCCTATATCGCCACCGGGCTCAAGGAAAACAAGTTCGGGATACCGCTTGCCGAGGCCGCGGCCTGTTATGCGCGCGCGCACGAATACCCTCATCTCGCCTTTATCGGTGTCGACTGTCACATCGGTTCACAATTGACCGATTTGCGGCCCTTTGCCGACGCCTTGGACCGCGTATTGCCAGAGGTTGTGCGTTGGCGGCGCGCCGGCCTTGCGCTATCTCATATCGATGTCGGCGGGGGGCTTGGAATACGCTACCGCGATGAGCGTCCGCCCACGATCCCGGCCTATGTCGCGCTGGTCCTGGAGCGGCTTGCATCGCACGGGCTCGAGGACGTGGAACTCGTCCTCGAGCCTGGGCGGGCGCTGGTGGCGGCCGCGGGGCTGCTTGCAACCCGTGTCGAATATATCAAAGACACCGAGAGCAAGCGCTTCGCCATCGTCGATGCCGGCATGAACGACTTGATACGGCCGGCGCTCTACGGGGCCTGGCAAAACGTGATCCCTGCGCGCAGGCGCCCGGGCCCCGTACGCGAATATGACGTCGTGGGGCCCGTATGTGAAAGCGCCGATGTCTTCGGGCGGGGCCGGTCCCTCGCGATAGAGCCCGGTGACATCCTGGCGATTGCCGAGGCCGGGGCCTATGGTTTCACCATGAGTAGCCAGTACAACGCCCGCCCGCGCCCGGCCGAGGTCCTCGTCGACGGCGCGCATTTTCATGTCGTGCGTGAGCGCGAGACCTATGAGGATCTCATGCGCGGTGAGCGCATAGTGCGTAAGGCGCAGTGGTCATGAAGGGCGCGGCCGCCGGGCAGCGTTTCGTCAAGATGCATGGCCTGGGCAACGATTTCGTTGTCCTGGATGCAGTGACCGGCACCCCCGACCTCGCGCCCGAGCGCATCCGCCGGATCGCTGATCGCCATTTCGGGGTCGGCTGTGATCAGGTCCTCGTGATCTTGCCGAGCAGCGAGCCGGGCGTCGATTTCGGATATCGCATCTTCAACGCCGATGGCGGCGAGGTGCAGCAGTGTGGGAATGGGGCGCGATGCTTCGCGCGCTATGTGCGCGACGAGGGTCTGAGCGCCAAAGAGACCCTCACTGTGCGCACGGCAGGCGGCATCATCACCCTCGCCGTCCAGGACGATGGGGATGTGGTCGTGAACATGGGTTTTCCGCGCTGGGACCCGGCGGTTGTGCCGTTTGTGGCCGAGCGCGCGCAGCGTCTGTACACCCTTGACGTGGGCGGACGCGCGGTGGAGGTGGCCGTGCTGTCGCTTGGCAATCCCCACGCCGTGCAGGTGGTGGAGGATGTCGAGCGCGCCCCGGTGGCCGTCCTGGGTCCCTTGATTGAGCGTCATGCCCGCTTCCCGGAGGGCGTGAACGTGGGCTTTATGCAAATCCTTGGTCGGCGCACCATACGACTGCGCGTCTATGAGCGCGGCGCAGGCGAGACGCTCGCGTGCGGATCAGGGGCCTGCGCGGCGGTGGTGGCGGGACGTGAACAGGGCTTGCTGGACGACGACGTCGAGGTCCATTTGCGCGGGGGGAGACTTACCGTCCGCTACGACGGCGCGGGGCCTATATGGATGCGCGGCCCGGCCGAGCGCGTGTATGAGGGGCGGTTGAGCGAGCAGGGGTGAGGCCGTGAAACAGTCGAGCGAAGAACTGTCGTGGGAAGAGGGGGTGGCGCGCTATCTGCGTAATAACCCGGATTATTTTGAGCGTCACGAGGATCTCCTGGAGGTCCTGCGCATCCCACACAAGGGCCGCGGGCAGGCGGTTTCGCTGCTGGAGCGCCAGGCTGCTGTGTTGCGCGAGCGCCTCGCCGCCAAGGATCGCGAGCGCCAGAGTTTCCTGGCCGCGGCGCGGGAAAACGAGGCGCTCGCCGAGAGGTTGCATAAGCTTGCCGTAGCCTTGATCGACGCCGCTTCCCTGGACGACGTATTCGGTAGTGTCTATGACCTGGGGCGTAACCAGCTGAAGCTCGATGCCGTGACGATCCTTTTGGGGGTGGATGGCGGCCCCCTGGGCGGACGGCCGGAGTTTGTGGCACCCGATGATGGCCGGCTGCGGCGTGCCCAGGCTTTGTCCCGCGAGCGGCCCTTGTGCGGGCCCAAGGCGGTTCTGGCCGAGGTGCGTGGCCTTTTGGGGCCCGATGAGGCGCGGATCGGGTCGGTGGCGCTTGTGCCTTTGCGCGACCCGGTACGTTCCGGGCTCCTGCTTTTCGGGAGCCACGACCGCGAGCGTTTCCCGGCGGGCGTGGGGACGATGTACTTGGGCCGACTCGGCGAACTTGTGATGCGCGCCGTGGCCCAACAGCTGGATCGCGCCTGATGGCGGACAGCTGGGCCGAGGCGATATCGCGCTGCCTCGAGCGGCTGGCCTACGAGCGGCGGTATTCGGACCGTACGCTGGCCGCTTACGCCCGCGATCTCGATGCGCTCGCCCGTTTTGCACGGACGCAGGGCTGCGAAGGCCCGGGGGGCATGACCGTCGAGGCCGCGCGACGCTTTGTCGCGACCTCAAGCCGCGCGGGTTTGGGTGGTCGCAGCATAGCGCGCGCCTTGTCGGCGGCCCGCACCCTTTATCGCGAGCTTGGTTTGCACGCTAATCCGTTTCGTGGGGTCAAGGCACCCCATACCCCCCGCTCCCTACCGCAGGATCTGACGGTGGACGCCCTCCAGGGCCTTCTGGCGCAGACCCCCGCGGGGGTCCTCGAGACCCGCGATATGGCCATGGTCGAGCTCCTCTATGGCGCCGGCCTGCGCCTGTCCGAGCTCGTGGGACTACGCCTCACCGACCTCGATTTCGCTCAGGGTCTCGTGCGGGTCACGGGCAAGGGGCGGCGCGAGCGCCTTGTACCCATGGGGCGCGCCGCCCAGGCCGCCCTGAAGGTCTGGCTGCCGCTGCGGCCGGGGGCCGATCCCTTGGGGTCCCTGTTCCCGGGGCAAAGTGGGCGGCCACTTTGCGCGCGTACAATCCAAAAGCGGCTTGCGCTCTTTGCCCGCACCCGCGGCCTTGCCATACCCCTGCATCCGCATATGCTGCGCCATTCGTTTGCGAGCCATATCCTGCAATCGAGCCAGGACCTGCGGGCTGTGCAGGAACTCCTTGGGCACGCACATTTGAGCACCACCCAGATCTACACCCATCTCGATTACCAGCAATTGGCCCGTGTCTACGATGCGGCCCACCCCAGGTCCCGAAAGAAGGCGCGTTGAAGCGGGCCTAGCCCTTGTGCTAGCGTGTCCCGTCGTTATGACTACCTGGGGAGGGGGTTTATGACGGGAAGAGATGGCGAGACGCCGCGCCTGGTGCGCGCCGCCAACTACTGTGGGCCGGATCGCAGACGTTCCGTGCGGCGCCGGCAAGGCGATCGGCGCGCCGTGATCCGCTGGGAGCCTGATCGGGGTGGCCGGCGCCAGAACGAGGGCCGCCGGGCCGTGGACAATCGCTTCCTTTATCGCTGACCGCCTCTTGCCTTTAACGGGGCGCGCCTCCACATGGAGGTATCGGCCTTAAGGTGGGAGGTAACGTTGGAACAATTTCACGGCACGACTATCCTGTCGGTGCGCCGCGACGGACGCGTTGTGATCGGCGGCGACGGCCAGGTCACGGTGGGTCACACCATCATGAAGGCCAATGCGCGCAAGGTGCGCAGGCTGTATCGGGATTCGATTGTGGCCGGATTCGCCGGCGGAACCGCTGACGCCTTCACGCTGTTCGAGCGTTTCGAGGCCAAACTTGAGCAGCATCAGGGCCATTTGACCCGCTCGGCCGTCGAACTCGCCAAGGACTGGCGGACCGACCGGCTGCTGCGCCGTCTGGAGGCGCTGCTCGCGGTCGCGGACAAGGACACGTCGCTCATCTTGACCGGCAATGGCGACGTCATAGAGCCCGAGGACGGACTCATCGCCATCGGCTCGGGCGGTCCCTACGCGCAGGCCGCCGCCCGCGCCCTGCTCGCCCACACCGATCTTCCGGCGCGCGACATCGTCGAACGCGCGCTGCATATCGCCGGAGACATCTGTCTCTACACGAATCACAATCTAACGATAGAAGAATTGGGACGGGCCTGATGTCGGAGATGACGCCACGCGAAATCGTCCAGGAACTCGACCGCCACATCGTCGGTCAAGGGGCGGCCAAGAGGGCGGTAGCCATCGCGTTGCGTAATCGCTGGCGGCGCGCGCAGGTGCAGGACGTGGATCTGCGCATGGAGATCACCCCAAAGAACATCCTCATGATCGGTCCGACCGGTTGCGGCAAGACCGAGATCGCTCGTAGGCTCGCGCGGCTAGCCCACGCGCCTTTTCTGAAGGTAGAGGCCACCAAGTTTACCGAGGTAGGCTATGTCGGGCGCGATGTCGATTCAATCGTGCGCGATTTGGCAGAGATCGCAGTCAAAATGATGCGCTCGCTGGAAGTTGAGCGGGTCCGCGCCAAGGCCGAAGATGCGGCCGAGGAGCGGGTCTTGGACGCGCTCATCCCGCCTACGCGCGAGAACGCCTACTCGCTCACCCGCACCGAGCATGACGGCGGTGCCGCACGTCAGCGCTTCCGGGCGCGGCTGCGCGCCGGCGAACTTGACGACACCGAGATCGAGATCGAACTGCGCGCCGCGCCCTCTGGCGTCGAGATCTTCGCGCCCCCCGGCATGGAGGAGATGACGAGCCAGCTCCAGGGTATGTTCCAGAACCTCGGTACAAGGCAGACCAAGATGCGTCGCCTCAAGGTTCGCGAGGCCATGAAGCTCTTGACCGAGGAGGAGGCGGCGCGGCTCGTCAATGAAGACGACATGAAGGCACGGGCAGTGGATCTAGTCGAGCAGCACGGCATCGTCTTCATAGACGAGATCGACAAGATCGTGGGGCGTGCGGAGACCCAAGGGGCGCAAGTCTCGCGGGAGGGGGTTCAGCGGGATCTTCTGCCCCTTATCGAGGGGTCCACGGTGTCCACGAAATACGGCATGGTGCGCACGGACCATATTCTGTTCATCGCCTCGGGGGCCTTCCATGTCGCGCGGCCGTCCGATCTCATACCGGAATTGCAGGGCCGGCTCCCGATTCGTGTGGAGCTCGATGCTTTGACCGCCGATGACTTCGAGCGCATCCTGAAAGAGACCCACGCCTCGCTCACCGAGCAATATGCGGCTTTGCTTGGCACCGAAGGCCTCACGCTCGATTTTAGGCCGGACGGCATCCGCAGGATCGCCGAACTTGCCTTCCAGGTGAATGAGCGTACCGAGAACATCGGCGCCCGGCGCCTCCATACCCTCATGGAGCGGCTTTTGGAGACCGTCTCCTATGAGGCCCCCGACAAGAGCGGAACCGCGGTCGCGATCGACGCCGCCTATGTCGATCTGCATCTCGCGGCGCTCGCCGGTAACGAGGATCTGGCCCGCTACATTCTGTGAGACCGGCATCGCCGCGTCGCCGCAGCGATGCCGGGCTTGGGTCGCAGGCACGTTACGAGGCGGCGGCCTCGCTCGGCGTCTGCGGCGCCTTCAGCAAAGGCACCTTTATGAGGTCGAGCAGCAGCACGTAGACGACCGTGAAGGCAAGCAATAGGCCGATATCGGACCACGCGACTTTAGCCATCCCGAAGACCCCGAAATGCGCGAGCAGGGACACCATGACGACGTCACTTGCGATCGCGAGCATCAGATAGCCGCCGGGGCGCGAAGACCACATGTAGGAGCGCTCGCGAACGAGCAGGACGTTGGATAGACCCGAGTACACGAGACCGAGGAAGCTCAAGGTACGCAGTTCCGGGATCGGCAGACCCAAGACGTCCTTGCCGACGCCAAACACGGCGAAGATGTAGGCGAGCCAGGCGGCGGCAATGATGAGCGAGGTCTTGATGAGCATCCGCACATTCCAGACGTCTGGTTCCGGGGATATCCGCACGTTGTCGTTGGCAATCGACATCGTCACGAAGTCGTTGGCAAAGAGCAGCAGCAGCACGAGCAGTGGCGTCACGACGAAGTGCCGGAATATGATGAGTCCGAGGCTCAGGAACACCGCCACCTGGATAGTCTTCACGATCTTGTTCAGCGTATAGGTCAAGAGCCTCTGATAGACGCGGCGCCCCGTCTTGACTGCCTCCACTACGCCTTTCAGCCCCGAGTCCGTAAGTACCATGCTGGCCGCCGCCTTGGCGACGTCGGTGGCGGTCGAGACCGCGATCCCGACCTCCGCCTGTTTCAGGGCCGGGGCGTCATTGACCCCGTCGCCGGTCATGCCGACAGTGTGTCCGATGTTCTGGAAGGTCTGCACCAAGTGGAATTTGTCTTCCGGGTAGACTCCGGCGTAGATGTCGCAGATGGCGCCCTTCGCGATTTCTTCGCGGCCGCCGATGACGGCGCCTTCCATCCCAAGCTCGGCGGCCACCACGCGCGCTGTGGCCATGCTGTCGCCTGTCACCATGCGTACCCGTACGCCGAGCTTCTTCAGTTCGGCGATGATGGCGCGCGCCTCGGGGCGCGGCGGATCGGCGAGCGCGATCAGGCCCTTGAAGGCGGGCACGGCGCCATCCGGCCCGGCAGCCACCCCGAGGACGCGGGCGCCGCTGGCTGCCAGGTCACTGATCGCGCCTTCCCAAAATGTACCCTCGACACCGGCTAGCGTCGCGACCACGTGCGGGGCGCCCTTGATCGCCCGCCACACGACGCCGTCGCGCGTGAAGGTGGCCTCGGAGCGCTTGGTGGCGGGATCGAACGGCGTGAAGCCAGTTTTTTCGGGGACCGCGTTCCCGCTTTCGCGGAGGCGTGCGAGGATGGCTGTATCCAGAGGGTCTTGCGTGCGCTCGTCGCTTGCGAGCGCCCCCATGAGTAGCAGGTCCCCGTCGTCCACCCCATCTGCGGCCTGCATTCCCGAGAGCGTGAGTTCATTGAGTGTCAGGGTGCCAGTCTTGTCGCTGCAAAGTTCATTCATCGCCGCCGATTCCTCGATGGCGGCAAGGCGCGTGAGGAGCACGCCTTTACTCGAGAGGTCGAGGGAGGCTACGGCGCTTGTCAAAGTGAAGGTGGCGGTGAGCGCCACCGGCACCGAGGCGACGAGCAGGATCAGCGCGAAGGGCATGACCTTCAGGAGTGAAAGCCCGGTGAGTCCCGCGTAGATCAGGATCGCGACTACCAGGGCACCGTCCATGAGCAGCAGGTAGCGCATTATGGACATGACGAGGGCCTCGGCATGCCCGCGGCTGCCAGCGCCGCGCATCAATTCCGCGGTCTTGCCGAAGAAGCTCTGGCTTCCGGTCGCCGTCACGGTCCCGCTCGCCTCGCCGCGACGCAGCACCGAGCCCGAATACACGTTCTCCCCCGGTTCGCGCTCTACCGGCACAGATTCCCCGGTCAAGGCCGACTGGTCGATCAGGACCTGCCCTTCGGATATCACGAGGTCCGCGGGTGCGAAGTCGCCTACCCGCAAGTGCACGTAGTCGCCAGGCACGAGTTCCGAGGATGCGAGCACTTGCCAGGTGCCGTCGCGCAAAACGCGCGCTTTGATCTGCAGGCGGGTCCTTAGCATGTTCAGGGCATTCTGCGCCTTTTGTTGATGCAGAAAACCCAAAAAGGCGTTGAATACCAGAAGAAACCCGATAATCAAAGCCTCTATACGATTGCCCATGATGAGCTCGAGCGCCAGTGTCACCTCGAGCATCCACGGCACGGGCCCCCAAAGTTTCTTGAAGAATAATCGCAGCGGGTTAGGCTTGTCCTCGGCGATCACGTTGGGCCCATGTTCGGCCAATAGCCGCGCCGCTTCGGCGCTCGTCAGTCCCTTGAGGTTCACGACATACCCGATCGCCTGGTCGTCCGCTGCCTTGCTCATCTCACCCCCTCGTGTCTTTGTGCTCCTGCCCCAGCCGTTTGCCCCTTTCCTAGACGCGCGGCTTCAAGTCAGACCGATCGCCACCCCGGTCGAGTTTGCGGTCGAACGTCTCCTTCAAGACCGCCTTGTGGACATCGCCTATGCTGAGCATGCCCACAAGCTTGCCGTCGGTGGCCACCGGGATGCGCCGGATCCTATGGGCGATCATGAGTGCCGCGGCGCGCAGTATTTCGTCGTTCGGCCCCACCGTCAGGACATTGGACGTCATGAACTCCGCGACCCGCTCGTCCAAGACGTCGTGAAACTCGCGGTCTAAATCGTCGAACTGTACGGACGCCATGAGCCGTATGGCATCATTGATCTTCGGGTACATGGCCCGCAGCACGTCTTTCTCGGAGATGACGCCGACGATCGTGCTGCCGTCCGTCACGACGGGTAGTCCGCTTATGTGATAGAAGCCGAGCAGGGTGGCGACATCGCGCAGCGCGCTGTCCGGGCCCACCGTCTTGATTTTCGTGGTCATGACATCTTTGACGAGCATGGTGTTCCTCCGCGGGCGATCGGGCGAGACCGGAGACGCCCAGGATCGAGTGATATGGTCATTCGATATATCCACGACTCCGAAAAAGCACGCAGTCCCGAGAGAGCTGATGGGGGCGCGTGCCTAGGGCTTAGGACTATAGGATGCGAGGGGCACTGCCGCAAGCGCGTGCCCGGGACGCATTTCGCAGTGGGAATCAAGGAGCCCTTATGCGAAGCGATAAGAATCGTCTATGAAGGAGACGGCACAGTGACGGGCCAATTATATAGAAACACGAGTAAGGGAAGAATGAATTGCGTTATGTCAGTGAAAGGCCACATAAAAATTCCAGGCCAAGGGGTGCTCGTGGTGCGCCTCGTCGTGCAGTATTTAAAAATATAATGGAAAAGCCTCATTAATGCGGACAATCGGCCGGTAAAAAAATCAAAAGACGTGAGACCCGAATCCAGGGCACTGGAGGGTGCCCGCCGGGCGCAGGAGGGGCGCTTGAGCGGCTCGCAGCTGGTCAAAAAAGCCACCCCCAGGGTGGCCTGCCAGGATGTGTTTTGTGCGTGGCCCAACGGCGCCGTTGGATACGTAGGCGCATGGGACAGCGAACGCGACCGCTTTGCACATCAGGAAGCGAGGGCCTTGAAATTGTGGCCCCGCGTACCCAAATGAAAGGCGTCGCCGGGAGAGCTTTCCCGGAAACCGTTAACATGAGGAGGTGGTTATCATGGCAGCTTTGATGCAGAGCCCGACCAACTCGGGTTGGACGCTTGTCAACGATGAACTCGACAATCTGCTCGAAGGCTTCTTCCGTCCACTGCGTCGCAGGACCGAGGGTGGGGCGACCGGCGTGGTGCCGGCTATGGACGTGACCGAGCGCGAGAACGAGTATCTCATCCGCATGGATATGCCGGGTGTAAATCGCGAGGATATCGATATCACGCTGGCTGAGGGTGTATTGACGATATGCGGTGAGGTCCGACGTCAGCACGAGGAGAGGTCGGGCGATCGCGTGATCCGCGAGGAGCGCTGCTATGGGAAGCTGTCGCGCAGCGTGCGTCTTGGGTCGCATATCGACGAAAAGAAGGTGACGGCGAACTACAAAGACGGTGTCCTCGAGCTTATGCTCCCGAAGGCCGAAGAGGTGAAGCCAAAGAAGATCAGCGTGGCCTGATTTTAGGCGCCGCGTTTGGGGGCCCCTGCGGGGGCCCCTGTTGTTTTGGGGGCCAAGAGGGTCGGGCGCGGCCCTCTTGGCGCGAGCGGCGGGCCGCGGCTGACAGGGCGCCTGAAATCGGGTACCTTGTGCCGCACTTATGCCGGAGAATCCCCGTGCCCTCGTCTTCGTCCATCGGCCTCTTGATCGAGGCGCTCCCCTATATCCGCAAATTCCAAGGCAAGACCTTCGTCATCAAATACGGGGGCAACGCCATGGTGGATCCGGTACTGAAGGACGGCTTTGCGCGCGACATCGTGCTTATGAAGCTGGTTGGCATGAATCCGGTCGTGGTCCATGGGGGCGGTCCCCAGATAGGCCAGTTGCTAGCACGTATCGGTAAGGAGAGTCGGTTCATACAGGGAATGCGGGTCACGGACCAGGAGACTATGGATGTGGTCGAAATGGTCCTAGGGGGGCTCGTCAACAAGGAGATCGTGCACCTGATCAACCGTCACGGTGGCAAGGCGGTGGGTCTGTCCGGCAAGGACGGGGCTATGATCAGGGCCCGCAAGCTCTCCTTGCGTCCCACGGCGGCCGATGGATTACCAAGTGAAATCATAGATATAGGGCATGTCGGCGAGGTTACGGGCATCGACGCAGAGCTTGTAAGCCTGCTCGATACCGGGGATTTCATCCCAGTGATCGCGCCGATCGGCATCGGCGACGACGGAGCGACCTATAATATCAATGCCGATCTCGTTGCAGGCTACCTAGCTGGGACCTTGCGCGCCGAGAAGCTGCTGTTGTTGACCAACACGGCGGGAGTTCTCGGGGCCGATGGCCAGCTCATGACGCGCGTGGATGCGGCCTCCACCGAGCGATTGATCGCCGAGGGGGTGATCCATGGGGGCATGCTGCCGAAGGTTCGCTGCGCCCTGGATGCGGTTGCCGCCGGGGTGGGCTCGGCGCACATAGTGGATGGGCGCGTGGAACACGCGGTGTTGCTCGAGGTCCTGACGGACGACGGTGTCGGCACCTTGATCCACGCCTGACAAGGGAGAGGGAGATGGATAAGTCGGCGATCGAGCGGTATTTTGCCGCCACGCCTATGCTAGCCGCGCTGTGTTCGCAAAACGGCTGGCCCGATAACGACAGTCTTGCAGTCGAGGTCCTGGAATACGGGTCCGAGGACGCCGTGTGCTCGGTGTCTTTCGAGGAGATCCTGGTCGAGGGCGCAGGCTGTGTGGCCGGGCGCGTACCCTGCTGGGGACGATTCCGTGTGCGATGGGACGCGACGGGCCGCATTGTGCATGCGGCGCGCGAGGCCTGACGGTGGCGCGCCCGCGCCGCGGCGAGCGTCGCCAGGAAATTCTGGAGACCTTGGCCCGCCTCCTCGAAGAGGTGCCAGGGGCATCGATCACGACCGCGCATTTGGCCTCGGCGGTCGGTGTGTCGGAGGCGGCCCTCTATCGGCATTTCCCGAGCAAGGCGCGCATGTTCGAGGCGCTCTTTGAATTCATCGAGGAGAGCCTGTTCACGCGCATCAACCGCATAGCCGCTGAGCCGCTCACGCCCGCCGCCAAGATCGGTCAAGTCCTGCGCCTCTGGCTTGCCTTCGCCGACAAAAACCATGGGCTGGCGTACCTGCTCCAGGGGGCGGTTCTGGCTGGGGAGCACGAACGTCTGCGCGACCGTCTGGCGCAGATCTATGAACGCGTCGAGACCCATCTGCGCCTCATCTTGCGCGACACCCAACTTGCTCCCCACCTGCCCGCGCCCTTGGTGTGCGCGCAGCTTTTGCTCGCAGCCGCCGACGGCCGCATTGCGCAGGCGGTGCGCACCCGATTTCGCGTCTCGCCGGTTGCCGAGTGGGAGGCCCAGTGGGCCCTTCTGAGGCGCGCGATTTTCGGTGACGGTGATGAGGTCACCTAGATCTTGGCGTGGGACTTAAGGCGGAGTGTTGTGGCCGCCCGCCCCGCGTCTTGATGAGGCTTGGCGCCGTGGCCACGCCAGGCCTTGCCGTAAGTGGGCGTCGCCGTCTCGCGCGCGACGAACTGGGAGAATCGGCTTTCGTGGCCGAAGGCGGTCTCGTCCTGGTCCAGCAAGGTGAGATGGCGTTCGTCGAAGGTCTCGGAAAAACGCTCCCATGAGATGAGCTCGGGGCGATTGTCCCCGCCGCGGTTGGGGAAATCGGCTCGCAACAGCCCTCCGCCTTCGCTCGTGGATGTCATGTGCGCGGGCTTGGGCCTCTGCGCCGTTCGATCCAGCGTTGGATCGGCGCATCGCTTCGGGTCCCTGTGTGCGACAGCAGCGTGACCCTGGGTGGCCTGAGGGCCCACAAAGGGGCGGTCTGGACCTTAAGGCGAAGGGGGCGTCCCGCAGACGGGGCAAGTCGGGTCCCTGCGGCGGCGGATGCGGCGGCTTTCCATCTCCTTGGCATCAAAGACCCAGAGATCGCGGGCAAGCGGCGTAGCGAGGCCGGCGATGACCTTGAGGGCCTCTGCCGCCTGCAAGGTGGCCAGGGCGCCCGCCACGGGGCCCAGGACCCCACGCTCGCTGCAGGGCTCGGCCTCTTCCTCGATCTCGGGGTAGAGGCAGCGATAGCAGCCGGCGGCCGCCTCTTTCGGGTCCACGACCAGAAGTTGCCCCGCCATGCGGATCACGGCCGCCGATACGAGTGGGATCCGGGCCTTGACGCAGACCTCGTTGACGGCGAAGCGGGTGGCGAAATTGTCGGAGGCGTCGCAGACAAGATCGACGTGGTCCACCTCTTCGGCAAGCCGCGTCCCCGACAGCCGCTCGGTAACGAGGCGTGCGCCTGAGTAGCCTAGGGACGCGAGCGTCGCGCCTGCCGCCTCGGTCTTGGGCAGGCCCACCTGACGATCGGCGTAGAGGATCTGGCGTGGCAAGTTCGATAGCGATACGAGGTCCGCATCGGCGAGCGTGAGTTCCTGAATGCCGCTGCGCGCAAGATAGAGGGCCACCGTCGAACCGAGACCCCCTAGGCCCACGATGAGGACCCGGGCGCGCCGAAGGCGCTCCACGCCCTCAATGCCCATTTCGGGCAAAAAGATGTGGGCGCTATGGCGCAAAAGTTCTCTGTCATCCATGCCAGATCCCTTCGGTCACGCGGGGGTGGCCGGCATAATCGTTATGTGTGGCCACGTCTCCGAAGTCCGCCTGTTTGAGCAGCATACGCAGTTGCGGGCCCTGCGCGTAACCATGTTCCACGAGTAGCCGGCCACCCGGCCTCAGGGCTCGCACGGCCCCCGGAATCAGCGCCGCGAAGGCCGTGAGCCCGTCTGTGCCCCCATCCAGGGCATCACGCGGCTCGTAGCGGAGCCCGTCACCGTCCAGGCAAGGATCAGCGCTTTCTATGTAAGGGGGGTTGGCCGCGATCAGGGTGCAGGAGTGAGCCTCGATGGCGTCGAGCCAGGACCCCGCCCAGAAAGCGACCTCGAGTCCCAGGGTGTGGGCATTGGCGCGCGCCACGGCCAGGGCCTTCGGGCTCCGATCACAGGCCGCCACGAAGGCGTCGGGGCTTTCCTTTTTGAGGGCGAGGGCAATGGCGCCCGACCCGGTCCCGGCGTCGATACAGCGATCGCCGCGGGCCAAGGTCCGGCTCAGCGCGCGTTCCACCAGGATCTCGGTCTCGGGGCGCGGCACGAGGACGTCGGGGGTGATCTTGAGCGGTAGCGACCAGAATTCGGTATGGCCCACGAGATAGGCCAGGGGCTCGCCGTTTTGGCGCCTCAGCATGAGTTCGCGCCAGCGTGCCGCGTCCTCGGGGCGCAGCGGTTCGGCGGCATCAGAGGCGAGCAGCTGCGCGAGCGGGCGTTGCAGGATGTGACAGCCGAGCGTCCAGACCTCTTGGATGGGGCAGCGATCCGGAGACCCGGGGGCGGGCCGGGTCGCCTGTGCGAGGAAGCCCCGTATGGTCGTCATTCGAGGGCGAGCGCGGCGAGCTGCTCGGTCTGGTCCTCGGCGATCAGGGCATCGATCAACTCGTCCAAGTCCCCCTCGAGGACGCGTTCAAGGCGGTACAAGGTGAGGTTGATGCGATGGTCCGTCACGCGCCCTTGAGGGAAGTTGTAGGTGCGAATGCGTTCGGAGCGATCGCCGCTACCCACGAGCTTGCGACGTGTGGCCGCCTCCTGTTCCTGCTTTGCGCGCATCTCTTGTTCCCGCAGGCGTGAGGCAAGGACGGACAGCGCGCGGGCGCGGTTTTTGTGCTGCGAGCGTTCGTCCTGGCATTCCACGACCATGCCGCTCGGGAGGTGGGTTACACGGATGGCCGAGTCGGTCTTGTTGACGTGCTGGCCGCCGGCGCCGGAGGCGCGGAAGGTGTCGATCTTGAGATCCGCCGGATTGATCGTGATCTCGCGTTCCTCCACCTCGGCCATGACCGCTACGGTGCAGGCCGAGGTATGGATGCGTCCTTGCGCTTCGGTGAGCGGCACGCGCTGGACTCTATGCCCCCCCGATTCAAATTTGAGTCGCGAGTAGACCGAGGGGCCGGCCAGGCGCGCGATGATCTCCTTGTAGCCGCCGTGCTCCCCGCCGCTCGCGTGCACGATCTCCATCTGCCAGCCGCGACGTGTCGCGTAACCTGCGTACATACGATAGAGATCGCCCGCGAACAAGGCCGCCTCGTCGCCGCCTGTGCCGGCACGGACCTCGAGGAAGATGTTGCGCTCGTCGTTGGGGTCGCGAGGCAGCATGAGGCGTTTTAGGTCCGACTCACAGTCCACGCGTGCCAAGCCGAGGGCCGCGATCTCCTCTTCGGCCATTGCCCGTACGCTCGGATCCGCATCCTGCAAGAGGGTCTGGGCGGCGCTCAATTGTTCCTCGGTTTGGCGCCAGGCCGCGAAGCGCTCCACGACCGGGGTGAGTTCCGCATGCTCGCGCGACAGGCGCCGGAAGCGCTCCTGATCCTGCGTCACGCGCGGGTCCGAGAGTTCCGCGGTCGTTTCCTCGAGCCGCGATGCCAGCCGCTCGAGCTTGGCCACGAGCGATGCCTGCATCACGAGGCCTTGTCGTCGAGGCGAAAGAGCGCGCGCGTAGCGCTGATGAGATCCAGCTCGCCGTCGGCGTTGGCCTCCCGCAAGGCCGTGCTTGGGCAGTGCATGAATTTATTCGTGAGGGCGTGGGCAAAGCGCAACAGGACCTCGTCGGCCGGCTCACCGCGTTCGAGCGCGCGTCGGGCCCTTTCCAGCTCGACGTCACGCAGCGCCTCGGTGGTGGCGCGTAGGGCGCGCACGGTCGGTACCGACTCAAGTGATCGCACCCAGCGCATGAACTCGATCACCTCGCTCTCGATGATCGTTTCGGCTTGGCGCGCCGCGGCTTGGCGCGACTCCATGTTTTCTTCAATGACGCCCTTCAGGTCGTCTATGGTGTAGAGATAGACATCCGACAGCTCTCCCACCTCCGGTTCTATGTCGCGCGGCACCGCCAGGTCGACCAGGAACATGGGACGGTGCTTGCGTGCCTTGAGCGCCCTTTCCACCGCGCCTTTGCCGAGCAGCGGCAAGAGACTCGCCGTGCAGGAGATGACGATGTCGGCGCTGCTCAGATAGTCGGGCATCTCGAGGAGCGAGATGGCCTCCGCCCCGTAGATGCCGCCCAGACTGCTGGCGCGTCCGATCGTGCGGTTGGCCACCACCATGCGCCGTATGCCCTGTTCTTTCAGATGACGCGCGGCCAGCTCAATCATCTCGCCTGCGCCTATGAGCAGCACAGTCTGGTCGGCGAGCCGGTCGAAGATGCGTCGGGCGAGGCTCACGGCTGCATAGGCCACCGATACCGCATTGGCGCCTATGGCGGTGTCAGTGCGCACCTGCTTTGCCACGGAGAAGGTGTGCTGGAACAAGCGGTTCAAGAGCTTGCCGGTGGTGCCGGCCTTGTGCGCGGCGGCGAACGCGCTCTTCATCTGGCCTAGAATTTGGGGTTCCCCGAGGACCAAGGAGTCGAGACCCGAGGCGACGCGGAAGGCATGGGCGACGGCGGTGCGGCCATCGTGGACATAGAGGTGCGGGCGCACGAGTCGCGGCGCGAGCTTATGGTAGTCGCAGAACCAGTCGATCAGCGACTCGTCAGACGGGTTGCGCAGGCCGCAATAGAGCTCGGTCCGGTTGCACGTGGAGAGGATGGTCGCCTCGCCCGCCCCGACTTCGGCTGCGGCATGGAGCGCGTCAGGCAGCGTTTGCAGGTCGAAGGCCGCCTGCTCACGCAATGCCACCGGCGCGGTTTTATGGTTGATGCCTAGTGCTACGAGGTGCATGGTCTTTGGACCGAGACGAAGATCCCCAAAGCCGGGCCGCCGCAACGGCCTCGATCGATATGACGGCGACCGCTAGCGCGGCCCGAATCGGATGGTGCGTGGCGCCACTCCACCCGATCGCGATCACCGCAATGTCGGTTAACGCCAGCAATACATATCCCAAGGATACCATAAACCCCGGAAAGTCACGGCGCATGAGGATGAGCGCGAAGGCAGCCCCGATCCCGAGCAGCGCCCCGAGGAACAGTTCGTCGGTCGCGCTGAGACCGTGGGCCGCCCATAAAAGGCCCCCCAAGAGGGCGGTGGCCATGAGCGGTTGGAGTCGGCCGAGGGGCGAGGTCTCGCGGGCGAGCGCCTCCTGTTGGCTCTCCAGGGCCGCCACGGTGAGTAACAGGAGGGCCGCGAGCAGCACCTGGCTTACCCAAGGGCCCAGGCCGATCGACGCCATGAGCCGCTGATTGCCCTCGACCCCCGCCGCCAGGAGCGTCACGAGGTCGGGACCGTGACCAAAAAAGCCCGACCACGCGGTGACATTCGGGAAGGCGCGCTCGGCGTCCATGAGGAAGGCGACGGCGCAGCCCGCCTGAAAGAGCAGGGCCATATAGGTCCCGGACAGGGTCCGGCGGCCGACTGCGTTGTCTCCGAGCGGGGCGAGCGCCGCGGCAAAGGGGAGCGCGCACGCAAGCCACGGCAAGGCCATGGCGAGCTGCCCGTGGCGCAGCCTTGGAATCGCCATCGGCGGATGGCTTACGAGGGCTGCCACGAACACCAAGACCGTGACCGCGCCGAGCAGCAAGGCGCCGACTGCGCCATAGGCGGGGCGTGACACGAGGCGGCCGGCACGCTTCTTTTGGATCAGCATGACGAAGAGCAGGGCATAGAAAAACACGGGGGCCGCCTGCGTTAGGCGTTCGTAGGGGCCTATGACGAGGCGTACCGGGCCTTCAAGGGCCAGCGGCCAGGAGACGCCGATCGCTGAAAACAGCACGCCTATGGCGGCCACCAGGATCAGGCCCGCGGCGAGGTCGGCGCGGCGCGCGAGCAGGAACGGGATCAGGCGGTCAGCGGCAAGGTATAACACCACGAAGGTGAGGAGCGCATGGGCGCCGTGGGCCGCCAGTCCCGCCCACACCAGGGCCAGAATGGCGCTCACGAAGAGACGTCCGAGGGTGTTGGCGGTGCGCAGCGTGGCGGGCGTGCGCAGCCGCATCTGCGCGATCGCGCCGACCGCGCCCAGGGTGGTGCCGGCCAAGAGGATCCACAGGAAGGCCGGGGCCCAGCCAAAGCGCAGGCCGAATGCCGCGCCCCCTAAGAGCATCGGGGTCCCAAGGACGCCGAAGTCGCGTAGTCCCGCCACGACTCCCGACTCTGCCCCGGCCGCAGGCTCTGTATTATACTGCGCGGAGTCCTCGGCGATCGCGACCGCGAGCCGCCCCAGGAAACGGTAGGCAAACGCCAGGACCGGGATGGCGATCAGGGGGAGCACAATCAGATTCATGGCGCAGGGCCTCCCGCAGGTTTTCGAAGAGCATAGACGCTCAAGGCTTCGGTGTGTCCCCATCATATCAGTGGCATGGAGTGTTATGACGCAGGGTTTGTGGCGAGCAGCGGCGTCGATGCTCGTAGTCGGCCTCTTGGCGGCATGCGCCACGGTCGCTCCGCCGCCTGTGGTCCACCACGTCGCGACCGCCCCATCCTCTAAAGCGCATCGCCAGGGTCGTCTCTTTTACCACGTCCTGCTCGGCGACATCGCCGGTCAACAGGGCCGTCTGGGCGCCGCGGCGCAGGCGTTTGGTGAGGCCGCGCGCGAGACCGGCAACCTCGGTCTTACCCGCCGCTCGACGCTCTTGTCGCTCTACGCGCGCCGTTATGCCCAGGCCCATTATTTGGCGCGCTTATGGCTCTCTTTGGCCCCCAAGAGCGCAAGTGCCCGCGAGGCCTTGGCTGATGCTGATCTGGGCTTGAATCGGACCCAGGCTGCTGTGCAGCAATTCGAGCGCGCCTTGGCGCAGGCGGCGGCCGCTCAGGGGTCGGCCGGCCGTGCCTTCGCGTTCGAGCATATCGCCACGCTCCTCTTGCGTCACAAGCGGGTCCCGCCGACCTTGATGGTCATGCAGGCCCTGACGCAGCGTTACCCCAAGGATCCGATCGGGGCGTATGCGCTTGCCGATTTGGCGCGGCAGGACCACGACCAGGCCACCGCGCTGCGGGCCATCGACGCGGCGCTTGCGCTCAAGCCCGACTGGGAGGGGGCGGCGGTCTTGAAGGCGCGCATCCTCTGGAGCGCCGCGCCGCGCCGCGCGCTCGCGTTTTCGGCACGGTTCCTGAAGAGCAACCCCAGCGCGACGCGTCTGCGCCTCGACTATGCGCGCCGGTTGGTGTCGCTGGAGTACTGGCATCGGGCACTCGCGCAGTTCCGGGTGATCGCCGCCGCCGCTCCGAACGATGCGCGGGTCTTGTATGCCGCGGGCCTGATCGCGCTGCGCAGCGATGACCTCGGGCTTGCGCGATCCTATCTGAAGCGCAGCCTGGCGCTCGCCCCCGGGGATCCACGCGCCGAACTGTATCTCGGTGAGATCGCCCAAAAGCAGAACCGCTTTGCGCGCGCCCATTATTACTATGCCCGTGTGGGCGCGCCCTATCGTTTTACCGCGTCGATGCGCGACGGGCTCATGTTGCTTCAGGAGTCGGCCCCGCGCCTCGCCTGGCAACGCCTCGCGCGCGTGGCCGCGCATACGCCCGCTCAGATCACGGCGCTGGCGCTCGCCCGCAACGAGGTCTTGATGGCCATGGGTCACTACGCCCAAGGTCTTGCGCTCTTGAAGGCGGTGACGCCCAAGAGCCCCCATCCCAACGTCCTGCTCTACGCGCGGGCCTTGGATGAGGAGAAATCCGGCGCGGTCGCCGCGGCGGAGCAGGATCTCGAGCACTTGGTGGCGGCCCACCCGCACAGCGCGGTCGCCTTAAATGCGCTCGGCTACACCTACATCAATCATCATCAGCATGAAAAGCGCGGCATGGCGTTGGTCCGCCGGGCGCTCGCCTTGGACCCGAAGAATCCGGATATTCTCGATAGCATGGGCTGGGCCTACTATCGCACGGGGCATCCGCGGCTGGCGCTTCCTTATCTGCGCCGGGCCTTCCTTCTGTCCCGTGACCCGACCATTGCCGCCCATCTGGGCGCCGCGCTCTGGCGGGCCGGGGAGCACGGCCGCGCCTTGCGTCTCTGGCGCGCGGCACTTACGAAGGCCCCGCATAATGCGGTGCTGAAGGCCGAACTCGCCAAGCACTCCGCCCTATGATGCGCCGGTGGATGGTCGCGGTCCTTGCGGTGTTTGTGGCCGGATGCGCGACTATGCCCAGGCCTGCGGTCCGCCACCCCCACAGGATATGGGTCGCGCACCGGGCCCGCATGGCGGCGATCCAGGCGTTCAGGGTATCGGCGGAGAGCGGCGTGCTCGCTGGCCGCCACGGCGGGACACTCATGTTGCGCTGGGTCGTGAGGCCCGCGGCCTACCAAATGACGGGCTTCGGCCCGTTTGGGCGTGTCATCTTCCGGTTGCGTGCGGGCCCCGCCGGGGCGCAGCTGCGCACCGAGCACGGACGTTTCCAGGGCACGAGCGCATCGCGCCTCCTCTGGCGCTTGACAGGCTGGCGCCTGCCGGTGGCGGGTCTGCGGTTTTGGATCCTCGGAATGCCCGCACCCGGACCCGTGGTGGAGCGCAAGCTCGATCGCCATGGGCTCCTCGCGTCGCTCAGGCAGGCCGGTTGGTCGATCCGTTATCGGAGTTATGGGCGGACTCCCAAGGGCCGGTTGCCGCGCTTTTTGACGCTGACCCGGGAAGGGGTCTCGGGGTCTGGCCGGATCGTGGTGAAGATCCGCATCGACCGGTGGCGCGTGACATGAAGGAAGCCCTGCCCGAGGTGTGGCCGGCCCCGGCCAAGATCAATCTTTTTTTGCATGTCGTGGGGCGGCGGCCCGACGGCTATCACGATCTCCAGACGGTCTTTCAGTTCATCGACTGGCAGGACGATCTGCGATTCACAGTCACCGACGATCGGGAGATCGCGCGTGATGGGGCCGTGGCGGGGATCGACGCGGACCGGGACCTCACGGTGCGCGCCGCGCGGTGTCTCCAGGAGGCCTCGGGGACCCGTCATGGGGCGCGCATCCACTTGACCAAGCGCCTGCCGATCGGTGGGGGCTTGGGCGGCGGCAGCTCAGACGCCGCCACAACCTTGCTTGCCCTGAACGCCCTCTGGGGGCTTTATTGGTCGCTGGAGCAGCTCGCGGATCTGGCCTTGAGTCTCGGTGCCGATGTCCCTGTGTTCGTACGCGGGAGCGCCGCGTGGGCCGAGGGGGTGGGTGAGCGCTTGAGTGCCATCGATCTGCCCGAGCCTTGGTATGTTGTCATCGTTCCGGACACCGCGGTGCTGACCGGCCCTGTGTTTGCTGCGCTTGATTTGACAGGCCTTGGGCGGCCCATCACAATACGCGACTTCCGTGCCGGGCAGGGAGATAATGACCTCGCGGCGGTTGTGCGCGCGCGCCATGGGGTAGTCGACGAGGCCTGGCGCTGGCTTGAGGCGTACGGGCGCGTACGCATGAGTGGGTCGGGCGCGTCGCTTTTCATTGAGGTGCCGGATACGGCCTATGGGCAAGACGTGGTAGCGGCCTGCCCGCCCCGTTGGCGTGCATGTCTCGCTCGCGGGCACAATACCCATCCCGTGCACGCGCGCTTGAGTTCGATCACGCATTGGGGTGTCGCCAAGCGGTAAGGCACCGGATTTTGATTCCGGCATTCCCAGGTTCGAATCCTGGCACCCCAGCCATTTTTAGTGGTACGGAACAGTTTTCAGTCGATCCGCGAGGAACCCGTGTCAACAGACAACATGGCGGTTTTCACGGGCAACGCGAATCCGGCGTTGGCCGAATCCGTGGTGCGCCACTTGGGGATCCCGATTGGAAAGGCGCATGTCGGGCGCTTCAGTGACGGCGAGATTCAGGTAGAGATCATGGAGAACGTCCGCGGCAAGGACGTCTTCCTGTTGCAGCCCACCTGCGCGCCGAGTAATGACAATTTGATGGAGCTCTTGATCCTGCTTGACGCGGTCAAGAGGTCGTCGGCGCGACGGATCACCGCCGTGATCCCGTATTACGGATATGCGCGGCAGGATCGCAGGCCGCGCACCGCGCGTGTTGCGATCGCCGCCAAATTGGTGGCGGACATGGTGAGCGCCGCGGGCGCCAACCGGGTCCTGACTATGGACCTCCATGCCGACCAGATCCAAGGATTTTTCAGTATCCCGACCGACAACATTTACGCGGCCCCGGTGCTCTTGGGCGATATCTGGCGGCATAGTTATGAGAATCTGTTGGTGGTGTCGCCAGACGTCGGGGGCGTGGTGCGGGCCCGGGCGCTCGCCAAGCACCTCGATGCCGGGCTTGCCATCATCGACAAGCGCAGGCCCAGGCCTAATGAGGCCAAGGTCATGCACATCATAGGCGAAGTCGAGGGGCGAACCTGCGTCCTCATGGACGATCTCGTGGATACCGCCAACACGCTCTGCGAGGCGGCGACCGCCTTGAAGGCGCATGGCGCGCTGCGGGTCGTGGCCTATTGTACACACCCCGTGTTGTCGGGGCGCGCCGTCGAGCGTATCGAGGGGTCGGTGCTCGATGAGATCGTGGTGACAGATACCATACCGTTGGGCGCGCAGGCGCGCTCATGTGTGAAGATCCGGCAGCTTAGCGTAGCCGAGCTGCTCGCGGAGACCATAAGGCGTATCGCGGACGAAGACTCCGTGAGTTCGCTCTTCATGGACTAATCAGTCCGGCCGCGGGACGTCGGAGGGCCTTGGTCGCGAGGCCCCCTTAAAGAGAGGAAGTGGTCATGAGTGGAAAATTCGAGTTGAACGCCGAGATGCGCAGCGAGAAGGGTACGGGTGCGAGCCGCCGCCTGCGCCGCGCCGGCAAGGTGCCGGGGATCTTGTATGGGGCCGGCAAGGAACCCGTGATGCTGTCTTTTGATCACGACCCGCTTTGGCACCATACGCGCCATGAGGCCTTTTTCACGTCGATCCTGTCGGTCAAGGTCGACGGCAAGATCATCGACCAGGCGATCCTGCGCGACCTGCATATGCACCCCTTTAAGCCTAAGGTCGCCCATTTGGACCTGCAGCGGGTGAGCGCCACCGAGCGCCTCCATCTGCTGGTGCCCTTGCATTTCATCAACCAGGAGGCCGCTCCCGGCGTGAAGCTCCAGGGCGGCCTCGTGGCGCATCTCATGACCGAGGTTGATGTGAGTTGTCTGCCGAGCCAGCTGCCGGAGTTCCTGACGGTTGATGTCGGCAACCTCAATGTCGGCGACTCCATCCACTTGAGCAACTTGACCGTGCCCGAGGGCGTGACCCTGACGGACCTCACCCATGGCAACGATCTCGCGATTGTGACCATTACCGTGGTCCGTGAGGCTCCGGAGCCGGAGCCGGCCTCGGCCGCCCCCGAGGCGACCGCCGCGGCCCCCGAGGCGGAGGCCCCGAAGAAGGAAGGGAAGTAGTTGGGAGAGCCCCTGGCGACCCTCGTGGGGCTTGGGAATCCCGGACCGGAATATGACGACACCCGGCACAACGCCGGGTTCTGGTTTCTGGACCGGGTCGCCCACGGGGTGGGCGCTACGTGGCGGCACGAAGGCAAGCTCTCGGCGTCCGTCTGCCGTGCGCACGTGCATGGGGCGGAGTTGTGGCTTGTGAAACCATCAACCTTCATGAACGAGAGCGGGACCACGGTGGGCGCTTTGTGCCGATACTATCGCTTGGCGCCCACGCAAGTCCTGGTCGCGCACGATGAGCTCGATCTCGCGCCGGGCGTTGTCCGTCTGAAGAAGGGCGGGGGCGCGGGCGGACATAACGGACTCACCGACATCATCGCGCACCTGGGGGCCGACTTCTGGCGCTTGCGGATCGGCATAGGCCGACCGCCCCCGCGGCGTGATCTTGTCCCTTATGTGCTGGGACGGCCGTCCCGCGAGGAAGCCTCGGCAATCGAGACGAGCCTTGCGCGCGGGCTCGAGGTCTTGCCCTTGATCGTTCAGGGCGATACGCAGCGGGCCATGAATCTATTGCATACGACAGGCGGAGAGACGGCCGATGGGGCTTAAGTGCGGTATCGTGGGGCTTCCCAACGTCGGCAAGTCGACGCTCTTCAATGCCCTGACGGCGGCGGCCATTCCGGCCGAGAACTACCCGTTTTGTACCATCGAGCCCAATGTGGGTGTGGTCGCGATCCCGGATAAGAGGCTGAACGCTTTGGCCGCGATCGCTAAACCCCAGCGCATCGTGCCTGCGGTCATGGAGTTTGTGGACATCGCGGGACTTGTCGCTGGGGCCGCGCAGGGCGAGGGCTTGGGCAACAAGTTCCTGTCCCATATTCGCGAGACCGACGCCATTATCGAAGTCGTGCGCTGTTTCGAGGACGACAACGTGGTCCATGTGGCCGGGCGCGTCGATCCACTCTCCGATATCGATGTGATCCATACTGAGCTTGCGCTTGCCGACCTCGAGAGCGTGGAACGCGCGGCTGCGCGCGAGACCAAGGGTGCGCGTGCCGGCAACAAGGAGGACGCCAAGCGCCGCGATCTGCTGACACGTATCCGTGAGCACTTGAACGGTGGCGGCATGGTGCGGACCTTGCCTCTGACCGACGACGAGCGGCTCATGATCCGTGGCTTCTCGCTGCTTACGGCCAAGCCCGTGCTTTACGTCGGCAATGTCCAGGAAGGGGGCTTTTCCGATAACCCCCTCTGGGAGCGGGTAGCATCGCGCGCCCGTGACGAGGGTGCCCAGGCGCTCGCCATCTGCGCGGCCTTCGAGGCGGAGCTCGTGTCGCTGCCCGATGAGGAGCGCCCGGCCTTCCTGGCCGAGATCGGCCAGGACGAACCGGGCCTGAACCGCCTCGTGCGCGCGGCCTTCGCGCTCCTCGGTCTTGAGACCTTCTTTACCGTGGGGCCCCAGGAGGTCCGGGCCTGGACCATGCGCCAAGGGAGCCTGGCGCCGCAGGCTGCGGGCGTCATCCATACCGACTTCGAGCAGGGCTTCATCCGCGCCGAGGTGATAGGTTATGAGGACTATGTGCGGTTGCGCGGCGAACAGGGGGCGCGCGAGGCCGGCAAGATGCGGCTCGAAGGTCGCGATTATGTGATGCAAGACGGTGACGTGGTGCATTTTCGGTTCAATGTGGGCCGTTAGCGGCGGACGGCGTCGGAGCGGTCTCGTTCCTTGACATCGCCCAAGTGTGCCCCCAAAATGCCCCACCTTCAGGACAAGGCTATGTAGCTCAGCTGGTTAGAGCGCGGCACTCATAATGCTGAGGTCGGTGGTTCGAGTCCACCCATAGCCACCATATAAAACAAGCAGTTAAGCGCGCACTACCCCTGCCCTATTCTCGATTTGCTGTAACCGCGCCGTAATGCGGCTTCGTTCGCGATAAAGTTTTACCCAAAAATACGAACAACAAGGGGGGAGCGTATGGCATCGTTCATTCCGCGCAAGGGGCCCCGGGGTCGGCGGGTCTGGCGGGCGCACATCCGCAGACGAGGCTCTCCAACACAGGTTCGCGCCTTTGACACCAGGGCGGAGGCCGAGGTATGGGCGGCCATTATCGAGTCTGAGATCGCGCGGGGCGTGTTCGTATCGCAGGCCGAGGCCGAGTCCACGGCCTTGGCGGAGGCCCGGGACCGATACGAGTGCGAGGTCACTCCCAAGAAGAAAAGCCGCAGTGACGAGGGGCGTACGCTCGGAGCCTAGCGCTCGAGCGGTTTAGGGGGCCACTCTTTAAGCTTCTATCCGGGGGAAAGACTTGGCGGCATGGCGAGACGCCGAGCTCGTCAGCGGTTCCCCTACGGGCACCGTGCGCCGCAAGCTGGCGCTCTTGGCGCATATATCCAAAGTGGCGAGAAAGGAATGGGGAATGGAATCTTTGGCAAGTCCGGTGGACTCCATTCAGTTGCCCCCTCCCGGCCAGGCCCGTGACCGTCGCTTGGTCGGCGACGAGCAAGCCCGCCTCCTGTCCGCAGCAACCACCTACGGCGGCGAAATCGGTCCGATCGTTACCTGGTCATCGAGACCGTCATGCGCCGTGGCGCGATTGCGGCCATGCGGTGGGAGCACCTGGATCGAAAAGCCAATGTCTTGCTGATCCCGGAGACCAAGACCAGCTCCCCAAGGCGCGTGCCGCTGTCCACGACCGCACTGGCCGTCCTCGATGCCCCGCCACGCCGGCGCGCCTTGCCACCCCCGCAGGGGTGGTGTGGAGCAGCGCCCGGATTCGATCTTGCAGCCCTTTGAGCGGGTCTGTAAGGCCTCCGGCATCACGGGCCTGACCTTCCACCACTTGCGCCATGAGGCCGCGAGCCGCTTGGGAGAGTGTGGGTTCAGTGCCCTGGAGGTCGCGGCGATTACCGGCCACAAGACCATGCAGATAGTGAAGCAGTACGCTCATCTCCGGGCCGAGGATTTGGTGGGGAGGATGGGTTAAATGGCCGACCCAAAACTGACAGGGCCGATCCAACAGGTCGAGACCATAGCCGAAGGGTCCTCGATTCGTGAGCTAGCCAATCTCTAATTTTGAGGTGCTAGTTTATGGATACCGAATCTTTGTACAAGCAGGAGATCCCTGGGTTTCCCGTGGTTGTTCAGTCCGTCCGGCGTGCCGCTGCCTTCCACAAAATTGAGATGGAGGGCGCTGCGAGCATCGCCGCCGAGGGGGCTTTGGCGCACCCGGCTGCGATCCTGCGGCCCACCCTCTGGGCGCGGGTCCCATCACAGCGCCCGGGCGTGGCCCTTTCGGCTGCGAACGAAACGGCTCCATGGAGCACGCGTTCACACACCATGGCCATAGCAAAAAACAGCGGCTTAGCTCTCCGAATCGCGGACATCTTTAAGTCTCGCCGCTACTTCCGTGGGCGGCAGCGGTTTACTGAAGTAATACCCTTGATACTGATCGCAGCCCTGATCACGCAGGATAATGCGCTGTTCGTCGGTTTCGACGCCTTCGGCAATGACCGTCATATGGAGACTGTGGCCCAAGGTAATCACTGCCGTCACCACGGCGGCATCACTTGTGATGTCGCGCACAAACGACTGATCGATTTTCAGAATATTAACCGGCAGGCGCTTCAGATAACTCAAGCTTGAGTAGCCCGTTCCGAAATCGTCAATGGCGATCTGGAAGCCCATGGAGCGAAGGACGTGTAGTATCTCTATGGCCTTATCCCCATTCCCCATGACCATGCTTTCGGTGATTTCGAGTATGAGGTGGCGGGGCTCCACGGCTGACTCATCTAAAATGCGCGTCATGGTGGCTATGAGTCTGCTGTCGCGGAACTGGCGGGCGGAAAGGTTGACTGCAATAGGTGGCACGTCTATTCCAGCCTTCGCCCATGTCTGCCGCTGGGCGCAGGCAGAGGCAAGCACCCATTCCCCGATCGGAACGATTAACCCCGTTTCTTCGGCCAAAGAGATAAAGTGGGACGGGCCGAGTAGCCCCTGCGTGGGATGCTGCCAGCGTATAAGGGCCTCAAGACCCACCACGGCCCCCGAAGCAAGGTCGACCACCGGCTGGTAATGGAGCCGGAATTCATCCCGCGCCAAGGCTTGGTGCAAATTCGTGTTGAGAGATTGCTTTTTAACGACCTCGCGATTCATCTCCGGCGCGAAAAAGAAACGAGTGTTGCCGCCCGCTTCTTTGGCCCGATACATAGCGATATCACAATTCTTGAGCAAGGTGTCCCCATCTTCGCCGTCATCCGGATAGATCGCCACACCAATACTTGCACCGACATAAAGAACGTGGTCTTGGATCTCGTAGGGCGCGATGATGCTCGCGAGCAGTTTTTGGATTACCTTGTCTATGGTCTCAATGCTCGTAAGCCCCAACAGGATCGCAATAAATTCATCCCCTCCTTGGCGCGCCACGGTATCCTCAGAGCGCAGAGTAGACCTCATGCGTCGCGCCACGGCCTTTAATATCAAATCCCCGGTCGCGTGCCCCAAGGAATCGTTAATGGTCTTGAATCCATCCAGATCCA
>NZ_JBTRWP010000024.1:0-43306 GCF_054609335.1 Acidiferrobacter sp.
TCCTGTCGTTACTGCAATGGCGTACCCGGTGCTACTTCGCCTTCGGCGTCCTGCCTCTCGGCCTCTTCGATGATATCCAGCGCGCTGCGGTCACTGAAGGCCACCGTCATGATTTCGGGGACGGAGCTGTCCATCACATGGATGGCGGCGAGCAGATTGGAGCGCACGATATCAGATGTCGCGATGGAGTCCCCGAGGAGCACCCCGAGCCGAAATTGAATATTCCCATCGTCGAGGTCGAGATGGTAGGCGCCGAGCTTGAGTGAGAAGTTTCTTCGGATGATCCATTCGGAGACTTGCGGGAATCGCGCCCTGGGTACATAAGTGGGCGAAGAGACGCTGGTCGCTAGGCTCCGCCAGTCCTTTTCGTCCTCGGTGCGGATCTCGCACTCCAGGGCACCACTGTCCCCCGTCACCTGAAAGTGGATGTACTCGGCATCCTCTATGCGGTAGTCGACCTCCAGCTCGTTTAGGACCTCCACCACGATATTTTGCAGCCCCGGATAGTTTTCGATACCGCTGGCGTTCATAAATCCCCCAACCGTTTATATGTCAACGAGAACCATGACCATGGTAAGGCGCGAAGCTTAGCCGTGCCACCCGCATTTTCGGCATAGGTATCCGGAGTCGAAAAGCCCCCCGACCGTTTCGCCGACCTTTTGGCCCGCCATCAAGCCCGCGATGCCGCCGCCTATTATGCCGACTACTGCGCCGATCGTAGTGCCGGCTACGGGAACCACGGTGCCTATTGTGGCGCCCAGGGCCGCACCGTCGAGGGCCCCGGTCGCCACTCCGGCGGCCCCGACGATGCCGCCGAGCGCGCCGCCTATGCGTCTTCCGCGATCGCGCGCGGTCCTATACTCGGTGACATGATCGCGGGTCTCGCAGCGGGGGCATTTGAGTGAGTTCATGGTGAGTGTGTCCTTTCGGTGTAAGGAGTATAGCGGGATCGAGTAGCGCGCCGGTCTCAGTCTCGCGCGGGTGTGTGGGTTAACTGCTGTCGCCGCTGGGTGTTTTCAAGGGGGATTTGAGACCGGCGTTAGGATCGGCAGATTTTCGGGTATTGATGACCGCCTGAGATGGGCGTCCCGCTGCCGGCGTCGAGCACGGCAAAGGCGTTCCAGAGTCCATGGAGCCCGGGCTTGCGCGCTGCGAGTGGTCTCGTGCGTGGCGCCACGCCTTTTGGTGGCAGTAGAGTCGGACTGCGCCGCGGTGATCGTAGGGCTGCTGCCCAAAGTGGCTGAGGAGGTCCAGGAGCAGCGGCGGCCTACTGCCGGTAACAACCCGGGCATGTCTCGTCGTGTGACTCGCGCCTCTCCTCTCTCCATCGTTGCTCCTTGGGAGGACTCTAGTACAAGATTGCAGGATATGCAAGTAACGCGAATATACAGTGTTATACGAATGTGCAAACTTCCTATAATAGGATATATTGCACAGATTCAGGTTTTGTGGGGCACAGAAATGAGCGAGGGTGCGGGATCTGGTCAGAATCCGAGGATGGCGACGACATCGAATGCGGTTCTTGGGCATCTTTTGGCGCTCATTCGCCGAAGGCGTGGCCTTACGCAGGCGCAAGTTGCCGAGAGCCTGGGTTTGGCCGGTTCGACTTGGTCGCGGGTTGAGAAGGGTGAAACAGCAATCACGGTGGAGCAGCTGCGCGCAGTGGCCGCCAAGCTCAACGTGAGCGCGACCGTCATCTTAGGGCTAGCCGAGCAGGCTGAGAATGCACTACGCCGCAGCGGTTTCGTTGTGGGCTCCGATATCGGTGGGAAGGCCGGCTTGGGTCAGGCGGCCACGGGGTCAGTTGGAATGGGCGCTGTATCGAAGGCGACTGCCCTCGGCGTGTTCGGTGCCATGCTTCCTTTGGTCGGGACGGCGCTCGGCGCTTTTTTGGGCAATACTCTCGGGCAGGCCCTGGAGAAGGCCTTGGCGGAGAACCTTGGTTCGTCGCCAGCCGCTCATTAGGGGAGTGACTCTACCGGGCACTGGATTACGAGAGTCACCAATGGGAGATTTCGCAGCGGGGCGTGGATCTCGCGGCGGACCTTTGGCTGCTGCCCCCAGGAGTAACACGCGGAGCGGACCCCTGAAGGTTTCGGGTTAGGAGGTCGAGCAGCGGGCCTCTGTGCCACTTCTCGTTGCGCACGTCGTCGTCGCTGTTTCAGTGCGCATGCGCGTTCGACGGTATTGGGCAAGAAGAGCGCAAGATCTTCTTTTTTTGAGGGGTGCGGCCATGGCCGGACCGAACCCTAGATCATGCGCGGGCCCCGGGAGGCCCGTGAGGAACAAGGCCTCCGCCTCGTCCTGCGAGAGGCCCGTGAGGCGCGTACGGTAGATCGAATGCCAGTTACCGTGACTAGGAGCTCTGGAGGAAGTTTTTGGGGCCTGGAAAGGCCTACGCGAAGGGGGAGTGAACCACCATGGCCCTCATCGGTATATATGACCTACGTACCAGGGCTGTGGTGGTCGCCATTTGCGCCCCCTACTTATTGTGCATACAATAAGTGGCGTGGAGATCACGTTTGATCCGGCTAAAGACGTCCTCAACACCGCCAAACACGGCGTGCCCTTGGCGCTGGCGTTGGAGCTGGAGTGGGGTGAGCTCCTGGCCCAGCCAGACACACGCCGCGATTATGGCGAGCTGCGTATGATCGGCTATGCGCCTATCGGTGCCCGGGTGTTTTGCGTGGTTTTCACGGATCGCGACGACCAACGGCGCATCATCAGCCTTAGAAAAGCCAATGCCAGAGAGGTAAAGCGCTATGCGAGTCAAATCTAAGTCTGGGCGGGTGTTTGAACTCCCCACAGCCAAGGCAGAATCCGCCATCCGGTCGGGAGTGGCTGCGGATCCCGACACCTACGAGCTAACGGATACCGAGTTTCGCCAACTGAAGAGAATGGGGCGGCCCCCGGCGTCTACGACCAAAGAGCGCGTGACCATACGCCTTTCTAGGGATGTGGTGGGCAGGTTCCGCGCCACCGGGCCTGGATGGCAAACGCGTATAGACGTCGTTCTCAAGGAATGGCTTGAAACGCACCACTCGATGTAAGGGTGGTTCCGCCGAGCCCAGCGCGAGCGACAGATCGGTGAAATGAACTGCTCCTGGCAAGCCCATCCAGCTATGGCGCGAGTTTCGTGCTCATTGCCGGCCGAACGGCCGGTCATCACGGCGAGACTTCCACCGCTTCACGCCTCGGACGGTTCCCGCCCGGACAACTTCGTTTCCAGCCAGCGCAACAGTACCAGAGCCGCATTTTCATCGCGGCCACAGGCGGCACCGCAATGCGGGCATTGCTGTTGTCGTTCCGAGAGCTTTTTCTTCTCGTCCGGCAATGTCCAGCACGCACATTGTGGGCCGCATGGCCCATGACAGTGTTGCGTCGGTTTGATCTCTTGTATCGGCGCTTCCTCATACCAGGACCCAGCCTCTTCCGCTTTGGTCCTGACCCTTTTTGAGGATCGGGCCTGGCCGGGAGACGTCTGGGTGAATCAAGAGGTGGCCCGCAGGGAGATATCGGACCACCGGGTCATACGGCGTCAGAAGAGGCTCTTTACGCCCGATGACGCCCTGGTCCTCCATCAGGCGGCGCATCGTTTCCTGGAGACACGTCTCGCCCACGCCTTCGCGGGCCCTACGGTCGTCGTTACGCATCACGGTCCCAGTCTGCTGTGCCGCCATCCGCGGTACCCGAACGGCCCTTTGGGCGCGGCCTTCTATTCCGATCTATCGGCGCTCATGCTGCGCTATGCCCCTGCGCTTTGGGTGTTTGGGCATACCCATGTCCCGCTCGACACCGTGGTAGGGGCGACCCGTCTATACAGCAATCCCCGTGGCTACCCCGGGGAAGCCCTGCCGATCCCTGACAAATTCGAACGATCCGGGATCGTCGAAGTTGTTGAGACATCTGGCGGTGGCCACTAGCGACGTAGGAGGCGACCCCTTAGCTGCCGTAAACGCGGGCCAAGGCCGCTATGGTCGCGGCCATCTGGGCGCGCAGAGCAGTCGGTGCCAGAACCTCGACTTCAGCCCCGAGTCGCAAGAGCTCCAGACAGGCCCCGTGCGACGACCCGATGGGCAGATGGGCCTGGCGCCAACCGTCGGCGTCGGTCGTGGGATCGACGATCATGCGGGCGCGCATATAGGGATTTGCGATCTGGCCGATCAGGCTTACACCGGCCGGAGAGAGTCTGATCGTGGCTTGCTCGGCGTGTAGTTCCGCCTGCAGACGTTCGGTGCTGTCGCGCCAGTAGCAGGCGAGATCAAATCTCTCCGGAGGTTCGAAGTGTTCATCGAGAATGCACAGTTCGAGGATGCGCCCGACACGGTAGGTGCGGATGGCTCCGTCACGGCGCCCGACCAAATACCAGGCGCCGCTTTTCAATACGAGGCCAAGGGGCTCCACGCGTCGCTCTCTCTCCTCCTTCCAGCTTCGGTAACGCATGTGAATCGCGCATTGTTCGCGGATCGCGCGGCTTAAGCGCGGCAGAGCCGCGGGGTGTTCCATCGCGGCAAACCAGCCCGTCACGTCGAGATGGAAGCGCCCGCGGGCCCGCGAGGCCTCCAGGCGCAGGTCGGCCGGCAGGGCCGCCAAGAGCTTGAGTTCCGCCGCGGCCATGGCCGGACCGAACCCTAGATCATGCGCGGGCCCCGGGAGGCCCGTGAGGAACAAGGCCTCCGCCTCGTCCTGCGAGAGGCCCGTGAGGCGCGTACGGTAACCGTCCAGAAGCCGGTATCCGCCGGTGGATCCGCGTTCGCTGTAGATCGGTATGCCAAGCGCGCTCAGCGCCTCTACGTCACGGTAGATTGTGCGCAGCGAGACCGCGCATTGCGCGGCGAGGGCCGGTGCCGTGGCGGCGCCCCGGGCTTGGAGCGCCATGAGGATCGAGAGAAGACGGCTTGCGCGCATGACTAGGCCCCAACAAACCTGACAATAGGTGACAGGTATTGGGATTATCGTCCGGGCCTTGCCTCACCACAAGCGAAGGAGAAAGGTCATGGGCACGGAGCCGGCTGTCGTGTTTTTTCATGCCCCGCAGACACGCTCGAGCGGGACACGCGTTTTGTTGGAAGAGCTGGGCGCGCCGTACGAACTCAGGGTTCTGAACATGCAGGCCGGCGAACAGCGTCAGGCGGAGTATCTGAAGATTAATCCGCTCGGAAAGGTGCCGACGATCAAGGACGGCGATGCGATTATTACAGAGCAGGTGGCGATTTTCATTTACCTGGCCGACCGTTTTCCGCAGGCCGGGCTTGCGCCGCCGGTCCATGATCCGCGTCGTGGCCCCTATTTGCGCTGGATCGCCTATTACGGCAGTTGCTACGAGCCCGCGCTGATCGATCGCGCCCTGAAGCGGGAGCCGGCGCCCTTGAAGACTTCGCCCTACGGGGAGTTCGACTCCATGTTCCAGGTCCTGGCAGACCAGATCGCCACGGGCCCCTACCTGCTCGGTGACACCCTGACTGCCGCCGACATCCTCTGGGGCGTGGCGCTCGACTGGAGCATACGTTTTGGCCTATTGCCGCCAAACGCGGCCATAAGCAGCTATGTGGCGCGCATCACGAAACGCAAGAGCTTCATCGATGTGAACGCCCGCGATACGCAGCTTGCCGCCCAGCATGCGGCGGCCATGACGCCCGGCTGATAAACCCAACGTAATAACGGGAATAACGGGCGCGCGGCGCCTGGGGGCCCACAACGGCGGGCGCCCCCGTGGAGTAAAGCCGCACCCGCCCCGCTTTGGGATGTGAACATCGTGGAAAAGATCGATTCTTTGGCGACCGCGCCTTATGACGTGGCGCACAACGCTCCGCCGCGCGCCACGCGACTTACGCTCGCCACGCTCTGCATGGCGGTGCTGATCGCGCAGATCGACACCTCCGTGGTGAATCTGGCGGTGCGCCCTATAGGGCACTATTTTCATGCTGGCATAGCTTCCCTGCAGTGGGTCGTCGATGGCTACAATCTTGTCTATGCGATCCTGCTTCTCACAGGTGGTCTGTTGGCCGACCTCTACGGGCGTCGGCGGGTCTTTATGGTGGGGGCGGCCGTTTTTGCCGTAACGTCATTTCTGTCTACGTTTGCGCCTTCCCTGCTGTTCCTGGTCGCCGCCCGCGCCCTGGCCGGGGCCGGCGCCGCCTTATTGTTGCCGGCCTCGCTTGCCACCGTGCGCGTGGTATGGACGGACCCCGTCTCCCGGGGCCGGGCCCTCGGCATCTGGGCGGCCTGCAATGGGCTTGCCTTCGTTGTCGGGCCGGCCCTGGGCGGGTTTTTGATCGGTCATTTCGGTTGGCGCAGCATCTTTCTTGTGGTGGCGCCGGTGGCGATTGCCACTTTGCTCCTTGCGCCACGCGCCCTGCCGGAGTCGTCCGATCCCAAGGATCGTCACTTCGATGCCGGGGGCCAGATCTTCGGGGCGCTCGCGCTCGCCGGGCTTGTCGCGGCCGCCATTGCCTGGCGGCAGACGCCCGTTGCGGCGGCACTTATCGTGGGCGCGGGACTGGCCTTGGCTCTTTTTCTGCGCATCGAGCGACATCGGGGTGCCGCGGCGCTCGTGCCGCTCGACCTCATGCGCGCTCGATTATTCCGTGGCGCGCTTACGGCCACGGCCGGCATGACCTTCGGCATGTATGGGGCCATCTTCCTGATGCCGCTCTTCTGGATCACGGAAGGCGCGCTCACGCCCATGGGCGCCGGACTAGCCTTGATGCCCATGGCGCTCGTTTTCACGCTGGTGTCGCCGCTTTCTGGGGCGCTCACCGCGCGATTTGGGCAGCGCGTGGCGGCGGCCGGCGGTGTGGCGGTGATAGGTTGCGGTCTCCTGGAGATCAGCCTGACTGCGCATAGCGCCTCGCTGCCTGAAACCGAGATCGGTCTGGTCCTTGCGGGCCTCGGCATGGGGTTTGCCACAGGACCGCTCATGGGGGCCGCGGTGGGGGCCGTTTCGCAGGCGCGTTCCGGGACCGCCGCCTCCCTCATCAATGTCGCGCGCATGATTGGCGGCACCCTAGGTGTCGCTATACTGGGGGCGGTCTTTACGGCGGCGGGAGGCGGATCTCCAGGCCTTTTTTGGGCCCTGGGGCTTGGCGGAGGGGTTCAGCTGTGCGCCGCGGCTTGGGCACAGGCGGCCATGCGTGATCGGAACCCGCCCGCACGGCAGGTGGCACAGAGGTCGTAGGGCTCGCAGTGAGGCCTCTGAGGTGAGCGGGTCGCGATGGTGGTGCGCGGCAGGAAACCTACGGAAGTGACGCAGAGAGCTTCAAGAGGTTTTTGGGCGCAGGAACCCCCAGCATTCGCGGTGGGGGGAAGGTGCCAAAAAAGAAGGGGGCTTGCGCCCCCTCAACTGACGACAGGAGTCGGTTACCAGAGGAACCAGGCCAGGATGTAGAGACTGTTGCTGCGCGAGGCGCCCGCGGTCTGGCCGTCGAACTTGCTGTAGGCGGTGTACTGCAGCGTGAACTGGGTGTTCTCCCAGGGCAGATAGGTCAGCCGTGTCTCAAAGCCCGTCGAGGCTGGGCTGCCGTTGCCGCTCGGCGTTTGGTACCAGGCCTGATCGGATGTGCCATTGTTTGTAAAGAAGCTCTCGCCCACCTGGTAGTGCAGGCCGAACTGGTAGGTGCCGGTGAAGCGCAGATTGTTCAGGTTCTGGTGGCTTGCGATCGCGGGATCGGCCGTGTGGCTTGAGGCCAGATCTTGGCGCTCGTGGACTAGGCTTGCGTAGAGCGTCAGCAGATCGTTGCCGAAGTGGTGGTCGAACTGGCTGTCGACCGCAACATCGGTGTATTGGTCGGAGACGCCGGGCACGCCCGTGCCGAATTCACCGCCCAGGAAATCCGCGTGCATACCGAAAGTCCCGACCTCGAGGTAGTTGTTGCCGAAGCTATGCTGCCAGGCCAAGCGCCAGTACGGGGCGACGCCATTTATGATCTGGTTTTCAGCGCCACTATTGGTCGTCGGGTTGGTGGGTTTCGTCCCTTGCTGGAGCACGCTCCGGTAGACCGTGAGGTCTTCGTACCAGGCGTTGTTCCACATCGAGTATTCCCCAAAGCCCGCCACCTGCTGCGCGAGCCCCTCGTTGACCAAGGTCGAAGTTGCGCCGTTCGGCGCCGGGGCGATGTTGGAATGGCCCCACGGGAAGGACCATGCGGGGGTGTCGTTCCAGAGATCCTCGACGCCCGGATTGTTGTTGGCATCGAGGCCCCATGCGACCGATTGGCCGCCCAGCATCGATTGGCGCGCGTAGCGGACGTCGGTATTGTCGAACCCGAAGCTTCCTCCTCCGTTGTCATAGGTGATCTGCATGAAGGCGCCTATGTGCGGCGTGACCTCGCCTGCATAGAAGAGGCTCAGCTGTTGGGGGAACTCAATGTTGGTGTTCTGCGCCTTGGTGCCAGTCGTCGTCTTGCTCGCAGGCTCATTGGTGAGTGTCGTCATCGACAACTGCACCATGGCCGATAGCGGCGGCAGACGGTTGATCGACAGATCCTTGCCGCTCTTGACCTGCTTTAGGGTCGTGAGTGTATAGCCGTCCAACTTGAACTGCCGCCCGAAGGCTGTGAGCTGCGGGGGCACGTCGTGGCAGACGGCGCAAGCGAGTCCCGTCTGGCGGGCGAAGCTTGGGACCGCGTAGGCCTTTAAGGAAAAGAGGCCGAGCGCCGTGGCGGCCACGGCGTGCAAGGCGCGCGTGTAGGGAATCGTTCTTCCCGTGATCTTCTTCATATACCCTCCCTCTGTGTGTCGGCCGTCCGTGATCCGCAAAGATTCCCGGGCCGGCCAGTCTCGTTCGCCATGAGATTAGGGAGGGGGGCGAGCCCATGTAATGATATATCTCAAAGTGCTAATATAATTCTATGCGGATATTACGAGCCACAAAGCGCCGGGACCCCTTGTGTGGGCCGGTAGACGGTGCGAAATCATGGGGCGTGGGGACCGCGGCCCCAGCGTATCTCAAAAGGGGTAGGCCCGACCTTCGGTCATGATGATGTGGCGTTGAGCCGCGTCGGCACGGTAGCGTGAGGGGTCGCGAAAGTCTCTCCCTGGATGCGCCCCGCAAACGACGGGGCCCGCGCCTCCTGGGGCCGCGCGGGTTGCGCAGGATCGCGACACAGATGACCGCACGCGTTTGATGCATCCCAAAGCCATGGGGATGCGAGCCCTCAGAGGCCGGCTGTGGGTCTCCTCGGCCGATCGCGGCTTAGGGCTTGCGCGGCCGCGTGCCGCTTCCGGGCCGTTCGGCCTTTTCCATGCGCGCTATGAGGTCGCGGTCATGCTCGTCCCGATAGGGCTTGAGGTCGAGATCCGCAGGCACATGTTGGAGGCGTTCGTCGCCCACGGTCTTCACATACTGTTGCATGAAGCGGTCATAGGCGCGCCATGAGATGCGGTCGGCGCGGACCGCCGATTCCTCCGCCCGGGTCGCGATCTGATGGGCGTGAAGGTAGTGTAGGTCGAGTTCGTCGATCAGGGCCTTTTCGACGGCCTCGTGCAGGATGAGGTAGCGATCGACCTCCACAGTCCGTCCCTTGTCCGTGAAGGTTCGCGGCAGGTGACGGTCGATGTAGATCGTACGCCCATCCTGGCTGTAGCCCGCGAGATAGGGGATGTCGCAATCGCGCCGTAGTGTGACGCGTTTGAGGATGGCGTCGACCGTACGATCCAACATCAAAGTCGAGACATACCAGTCGGGGATGCGCAGCTTGCGGTGGGGGGCTAGCGGATGGCAGCTGGTCGTGGGCATGAGGCCTCCTTGTGACATCGTGTGTCTCTGAGTATAGGGCCGCCTTGCGTTCAAGGGGTGTGGATCCGGACTTCTCTTTCGTCTGCGGTCCCGCAAGGTCCGGCCGATCGGCATTGCAAGGTATTTTGGACTTTCACGCGGCAGTCGTGGAATGATAGGGCGCACATTGTGGGGCGTCCGGCGGGTAGGGGTTCGCGACGAACGGTTTTGCGTGGCGTATGGGGCGCGCATAGAGTGGAGTCGGCGTTCGATGGTGCCATCGTGCGGTGATAAGGGGGTTCTATGGGGCGTTGGATGAGGCTATGGGCCATGACGATCGGGGCCCTGCTCTTGCTGAGCGGATGTGTCATGCCACCCGGACGTTACGGGTACTCGGGGGCCGTCGTGGTCGGGGCGCCGCAGGCGGCGTTTACCTTCGATGACGGCGTTGCCGCCTATTACCAGTCGGCCTACGGCGTCTACGTGTATGAAGATGATGGGGTGTATTACCGCTGGACCGATGGGGCCTGGGTGTATGCAAACGACTATGGCGGCCCGTGGGCGCCGGTGGTCGGGACCGTCTATTTGCCGCCCCTGCTCGTGTACGGTCCGCCTCCGCCCCTTGTTCGCTACCGTCCCTATTTTCTGTGGTGGCGCGGGCATTTCGCCCGCTGGTATGCCATCCACCATCCGCGCTGGTGGTATCGGCACCGTGTCTATATGCGCAGCTACCCCGTCTGGCGCGCGCATGTCGTTCAATTCTACGAGCGCCACCCGGACCGCCGCCCCGGGATGCGGGCGTTTTACCATCAGCGCGAGCAAAGGCTTGATCGCCGCGGGCTCCCGCTTGGGGCGATGCGCCGTCCCGAGGATCGCCGTCCCGTCCGCGGCCCCGGGGTGCAGACGTTTTACCATCAGCGCGAGCAAAGGCTTGATCGCCGCGGGCCCCCGCTTGGGGCGATGCGCCGTCCCGAGGATCGCCGTCCCGTCCGCGGTCCCGGGGTGCGGCGTCCGGGCCCCCCGCTTTACGGTCCGCCGCCCGCGCGTCACATGCGCCCCTTTCCGCATCCCCGCGGGCGCAATCGGCGAGATCACGAGGATCGCGGACATTGACGCGATGACCGATAGGGCCGGGGCCGTTTTTCGGTCCCGGCGTGATGTGCGGCGGATTAAGGGGGCGCGGGACACCCGCCCTCTTGGGTGGGCGAAGCGCGCCCATAAACCGTGCTACTGGGTCAGAAGCGCGCCCGCTTGAGCGGGTTTGGTGGGTCAGGAGCGGATGAGTGCGGCCTGTCCCGGTCGCGCCGCAATGCGGGGCGCGCGCGGTCCCTTGGCGGCGGCGCGACGCACCAGGGGATCGGGGTCTTCTTTGAGCGCCTCGCGCAGCCCTTGCGGGAGGGCGGGATTGCGCGCGATGAAGTAGCGGACGTTGGGGTCGCGATCGGCGGCGCAGCGTGCGGCCTGTGTCGGCGTGAGGTCAGGACGCTTGGCGATACAGAGGCGGATCACATGGTCCTGATCCCCGAGGAAGGCCGCAATCTCGCTGGGCGTGAGGTCGGCGCGCCGCGCGAAGTAGCAGCGCACCTGCATCCACTGTTCGCGCTGGACTATGAGTGTGCGCTCCTCTGGGTTCAAGCGCTCCTGCAAGGCAAGGCTTAGACGGTCTTCCAGAGATAGGGCCTTATAGGCCTTCTCCGTTAGGGGCAGGGGGTTCCCGGTTGTGTCGCGTGCAGGCTCTTGCATCGCGCAAGTTTAGCCTGAAGCGGCCCGGCCCGAAAGACGTTTTCCTTCGGCCCTTCAATATATTGGGAGCGAAATAGTGTCCTGCGCGCGGCTTGCACGGCGAGCGCGCCTACGGATATCTTGGCCGGATATCTCCATGGCGCGCCTGGAGGGCTTGAACGGGTTTTGGCTCGTTCGTGACGGTTGACCCCCGTGCATTCTCCGTGGAGCTCGTGCGGCACGGCCAGCTGTATGGCAGTCGCGTCTTCGCGGCCGCCCAAGGAAAGATTGTGGGGCGCCCCGTCCGCATGCCCGGCGGCCGGCCGGAGAGTGAGTGTCCTGCGATCTGTGTTATAATCGCGCGCAGGTCTCGGTGTTTGAAATTCGCCCGGACAAGACCCATGTTGATCCCACCATGCAGATGACCTCTCTCCGGATGCACCCTGCGGCCTTACAGGCCGCGAGCCTTGTTCTCGCGCTCATGATCGCATGGCCCGCAATGGCCGGTGCCCGACTGGATCGGGGGTACTCGACCTACCTCCAGGTGGCACCGATTTTTACGCCGAAGCAGCAATCGCTCCTGTATTTACTGAATACGCCACCCACGCGGCCCATGAGGGCGCACGCTGGTGCGGCCGGTGGCAGCGCCTTGAGCGCGCTCGGGCAGGCGCTCGTCCTGAAGCCTGATCTGGGCGCTTGTCAGTCGTTCAAACACGGCTGCCGTGAAGGCGATATCGTCACCTTGCCCCATAATGACGTGATGCGGACCATGGGCGCGGGGCTTGGCATGCGTGTGGGCGGCGTGCGCTTCGAGTACGCCTACGGCCTTCATACCGGGGCCAATTTCATAGGGATTAGGAAAAGTATACCCTGAGGCCATGGGTGTCCTTTCCTACATCGTCGACGGCAGCGCGGAAAACTTTCCGCGGCTCGTGCTTGAGAACTCGCGGCGCGGCCCGGTCGTGGTCAATTTCTGGTCACCACGCGCCGGGCCTTGTCTGGTGCTGATGCCGCGCCTAGTGCGGGTCGCTCAGGAGTACGGCGGTCGCGTGCTGCTTGTGATGCTCAACACCGACGAATATGGCGAGCTTGCCACGCGGCTCGGGGTTCGTGCCCTGCCGCTCGTCAAGGTCTTCCGTGGCGGCGCGGAGGTCGATAGCCTCCAAGGGGTGCAGTCGGAACCGGAGCTGCGGGGTTTCTTCGGGAAGTATGCGCCACGCTCTGATGCGGTCGCGGGCGCTTATGTCCGCGGGGAGATCGCGCAGGCGGCGCGTCTGGCGGCGCAGGCGGCCTTGGAGCGCCCCGAGGACCCGGAGGCGGCCTTGCGGGTGGCAAGGCTTCTCGTTCTCGATAAGCGGCCACGCGAAGCCTTCACGCTGCTGGAGGCTCTGCCGCCACAGGGGCGCGCGCAGGGCGAGATCGCCCTGCTGCATGCCCACCTGGCCTTGCTTGTCACGGCGCTCGAAGGCGACACCGTGCCCCCTCCGGCCTCGGAGGCCGAGGTTTTGTTCCGGGCGGCAGCGACGGCCGTGGCGCGCGACGATTATGTGGGCGCTTGCGAGAATCTTGTCGAGTCAGCGGCGTGCGATTCCGGATTTCGCCAGGGCCTGGCATTGCGGGCCGCGCACGCCTTGGCGACGCTCCCCATGGCGCACGAGGCGCGTGTGCGTATCGAAACCTTGCTCACGGACAGGCCTTAGCGCCTGAGTGCTTGGTGTGTGTGTGTATTCGGTGCCGGGCCCCGCGTATCGGTCGGGGCCTCGGTTTTTTTATCGATCCCCTCCCCAGCGTGCTTGATGACGGAATTGATCTGGCCGCCGATGAGCAGGACGAGGCCATCGAGATACATCCAGGTCATCAGTACGATCACCGCGCCGATCGAACCGTAGGTCCTGTTGTACGAGCCGAAGTGGTTGACATAGAACGCAAAAAGTAGCGACGTTGCGATCCATCCGAAGACCGCGAACAGCGATCCCGGCGTGAGCCAGCGCCACTCCTGGCGCACGTTGGGCGTGAAGTAATACAAAAGCGCCGCGGCCAGGATTACGGCAAGCAGCAAGATGGGCCAGCGAATGATATCGAGAACAAACGGGAGCAGATCGAACCCGAGGCGGTGGGCGAGGGCCTTGGCTGCGAGCGGGCCGAAGAAGAAGATGGCGACCGCGATCATGAGCACGAGCGCGAGCGCGAATACGAGAAGCACGGCCATCAGGAACACGCGCCAATAAGGCCGCTCCTCGCGCACGCCGTAGGCCCGATTCATGCCCGCGCTGATTGCCGTTATGGCGCTGCTTGCAGAATAGAGCGCAAACACTACCCCAAAGGAGAGGAGCCCGTTTTGGTGTTGATGGAGTAGGCCCTCTAAATTGCTCTTCACGAGCGCCAAGGCTTGAGTGGGCAGAATCTTGCCGAGTACGCTCAGCACTGTATGTGTGCGATGGTGTGTGGGCAGATAGGCAAGCATCGTCGTAAGAAACAGCATGAATGGGAAGAGCGACAGGAAGAAATAATAGGCGAGCTGGGCGCTGTAGCCCGTCAGCCCATTCTCGCTCGCGCCGATGGCAACGCGCTTCAGGAGGCCCCAGGAGCCCAGGTGCCCCACAGTGCGGGTAAGAGACTTGCGGTCAGCCTTGAGGGTCATACCCCCAGCATAAGGGGGCCGGCAGTGATCTTGGGAGGGCCGAACGGTCCGGCTACGCGTTACCAAGTCCCAGCACTTCAGCCTTCTCGGAAGCAGCGAACTCCAGCATGCGCAAGACCGGCTCGAGCGCGCGGCGGCGGATTGATTCTTCTATGTGGATCTCGGGACCACCCGTGGCGAGGGCGGCCTCGAGCGAGGCTAAGGAGTTCATGGCCATCCAGGGGCAATGTGCGCACGATTTGCAGGTCGCCCCGCGACCGCCGGTGGGCGCCTCCAGGAACTCTTTGCCGGGCGCGGCCTGGCGCATTTTGTACAGGATGCCGTTATCGGTGGCGACGATGAAGCGCCGCGCGGATCTCGTCCTGGCCGCCTCGATCATCGCGGTCGTGGAGCCGACCATGTCGGCCAGCGCGATCACGGCCTCCGGCGATTCCGGATGCGCAAGGACATCCGCGTCCGGATATCTTTGCTTCAGATCGACGAGCGCCTGCGCACGGAATTCCTCGTGGACGACGCACGCGCCCTGCCAGAGCAGCATGTCCGCTCCGCTTTCACGCCGCACATAGTCGCCGAGGTGACGGTCCGGCGCCCATAGTATCTTCTCTCCCCGGCTCTTCAGATAACGGGCGAGACGCAACGCGATGCTTGATGTTACGACCCAGTCGGCGCGCGCCTTAACCTCCGCGCTCGTGTTCGCGTAGACGACCACGGTGCGGTCGGGGTGCGCGTCACAGAAGGCGCTGAACGCATCCGCCGGGCAGCCCTCGTCGAGTGAGCAGGTCGCCTCGAGGGTTGGCATGAGGACGCGTTTTTCGGGATTCAATATCTTGGCCGTTTCACCCATGAATCGCACGCCGGCCACTACCAGGGTGCGGGCCTTGTGCTCATGACCGAAGCGCGCCATGTCCAGGGAGTCGGAGACATAACCGCCCGTGTCCTCGGCAAGCGCCTGCAGGTCAGCGTCCGTGTAATAGTGTGCGACCAGCACGGCATCCTGCTCGACAAGCAGCTTCTTGATGCGCTGGATCCTGCGCGCGCGGTCGAGCTCCGCGATGGCCCCGTTGCGATCCGTGGGGCGCATGGGTAGTGCGCTGGTATTCGTCGGCATCGTCATCTCCCCCAAGGAAGCCTCGCATCGCGTAAGCGATAGAGCCGGGCGGGGCGGTGAGACCCCTCGCGCCGCGCATCGTGGGTTTCGACGAGATCCCAGGATGCGCGGATGCGCCGGCGGAAGTTGCGTTTATCGAGCGTCTGGCGCCCGATGATCTCATAGACGGTCTGGAGTTCTCCGAGCGTGAAGCGCTCAGCCAGAAACTGATAGGCGATTGGGGCGTACTCAAGCTTGCCCGCGAGCCGCTCGCACGCACGCTCCACGATGACCCGGTGTTCTTCGATCAAGGTGGGTGCGGGGGTCGGATCGACCCAGTCGACCCCGATGCGCCCGATGCGCAGCCGATCATGCGGGGCCAGCGCGTAATAGGCGACGATCGCGCGCGGATCGCCCAGTCCGCCGTCAAAGGTGTAGAGCTGCTCGAGGAACACATCCTCGATGCCTGCTGTTTCCCACAGGGCGCGGCGGGCGCAGGCCTCCAAGGTCTCGCCTTCCTTGAGGGGGGCGCTCGGGATCCGTCCCTGTTCCCCTTCCAGTCGCAGAAACTCCAGCCTTTCGCGTATCGTAAAAAGTGCAACGGCTGCCGCGATCGGGGCGGAAGGCTTGGTGTCATTCATACACGAACGCTACGCCCCCAGCCCTCCCTCGTCAAGCATCACCGGCTTGGTCGGATACGAGGCGCGTCATGGGTCCGCTACACGCTTGGGGCCTACTGGCGCTACAATCGCAGTATGATCTTTTGTCGTAACTGCGGTAGGGGCTTGAGCCGCCGGATCCCGGAGGGGGACACGCGGCCGCGCGATGTCTGCGATCACTGTTCCTCCATCCACTACGAGAACCCCAAGGTCGTGGCCGGCTGCCTGCCTCTCTGGGAGGGGCAGGTATTACTGTGCCGACGTGCCATAGAACCCCGTCGCGGCCTATGGACGCTCCCCGCCGGATTCATGGAGAATGAGGAGACGACCAGCGAGGCGGCGGCGCGCGAGACCTGGGAGGAGGCGCAGGCGCGCGTGGAGATCGACGGCCTCTACACTTTGTTCAATCTGCCGCATATAAGCCAAGTCTACCTCATGTTCCGCGCCCGACTGCGCGATCTCGATTTTGGCCCCGGCCCCGAGAGCCTCGAGGTCGCGCTCTTTCCTGAGACGCAGATCCCGTGGGACGAGATCGCCTTCCCGGCAGTCCGCGAGACGTTGAAGCTCTATTTCAACGACCGCCCGCGCGGTCTCTACCCGTTCCGTGCTGGTGATCTGACGAGGAGCACCGACGGACGGGACTATCAGGTCCATTTTCTATCGTCCTCTTGAAAGTTCGGGCCTGCACCCCCACCAAAGGGCTGGAGCACGCGGAGTTGGGGCGAGCGATGCTTTGTCGTCCCGCCCGCCCGCGTGCTTGCGATCTCGGCCGATCGCGGATCGTCGGGACCGGCGTCGGCCGGGACGGATTGTAGGTGGCCCGGGCCCTTGTATCTTGCGCCTGTCCGGTTCATTCATTCGTGGTAAACGACTAGGAGAAAGACCTTGGAAAAGTACGTATTGCCTGAACTCGATTACGATTACAGCGCCCTCGAGCCCCATATCTCGGGCAAGATCTTGGAACTGCATCATGGCAAGCACCATCTCGCGTACGTGAATGGTGCCAACCAGGCCTTGGAAGGCCTGAAAGAGGCGCAGGAGACCAAGAACTTCGCGCGCGTCGCGGCGCTCGAGCATGCGCTCGCCTTCAATCTCTCCGGCCATATTCTGCATTCGCTTTTCTGGAAGAACCTGTCGCCCAACGGCGGGGGCAAGCCCGAAGGTGAGTTGGCGCGTGCCATCGACCGCGACTTCGGGTCCTTCGAGGGACTCAAGGGTCAGTTCGTGAACGCCGCCATGACCACGATGGGGTCCGGATGGGCGGCCCTCGTCTGGGACCCGGCCGGCCAACGCCTCATTACGACCGAGATCCACGACCATCAGTCCGAGATGACGCCGGGCGGCATTCCGCTCATGGTTCTCGACGCCTGGGAACACGCTTATTATCTTCAGTATCAGAATGAAAAAGCCAAGTTCTTCGAAGCGATCTGGAACGTCTGGAACTGGAAAGACATTGGCGAGCGTTTCAACAAGGCCAAGTCCGCCGATATCGGGCTTGCGTCCGCCACCACTTCGAAGAAGGGCGCAGGCAAGTAGCTTGCCCGAAGCGGGCGGTAGCGCCCCGCCCTATCGTTTTACGGCGGACCCCGGTAGACTTGACGGAAATCGGGGCCCGCCGTGCTTCGCTCTACAATGCTCGAGCGGATGTCCCTCACGCTTCCCCACTGACGACTAGGAGCTCACATGCATAAGAGGTACGCCGCGCTGGCGGCTATTGGCTGCCTGTTGGCGGCCCCGGTCATGGCCAAAGGGCTCTCGCCCAAGGCTCAGCTGAGCTATAGCCTTGGCTATCAGTTCGGCGAGAATTTGCGCAATAACGGTGTCCCCGTAGAAGCGCCGATTTTTACCCGTGCCATCAACGATGCCTTGAAGGGCGCCAAGCCCTTGTTGTCGCCGGCGCAGATGGCGGCGACGGTGGCCAAGTTCCAGAAAGAAATGCAGGCGCACAACATCGCCATGCTCAAGGCCTTGGGTGCGCGCGAGCAGGCCGCTGGCCGGGCGTTCCGCGCGAAGTTCGCCAAAGAGCCGGGTGTGAAGACCCTGCTGGGTGGCGTCGAGTACAAGGTGTTGGCCGAGGGGCACGGGGCGCGCCCGACCTTGAGCCAGACAATCAAGGCCGACTATTGGGGCCGCTTCATCAATGGTCGCCTGTTTGCCACGAACGAGAAGACCGGCAAGCCCGCGATCCTGCCCTTGAGCGGTCTCATAGCGGGCCTCAAGGAGGCCTTGGTCCTCATGCCAGTCGGGTCCACGTGGAAGATCGTGGTTCCGGGGCATCTGGCCTATGGTCCCCAGGGACGACCCGCCATACCGCCTAATACCACCCTGGTTTTCACGATCCACCTTTTGGGTCTGAAGAAGTAATGGGGGGTAGGTGATCTTGCGATCAGGAAAATAGGGGCCTTTGGGCCCCTATTTTTTTTGCCTGTCGTCTTGGGGCCTGGCGGATCCCGGACCCCTTAAGCTAGCGCAGCGGCCGCACGTGTGTGGCCTGCATGCCTTTTTGACTGCGCGTGCTTTCGAACTCGACCGTCTGACCTTCGGATAGATTCCGAAACCCCTCGCCTTGGATCGCGGAATAATGTACGAACACATCCGGGCTGCCGTCCTGTGGGGCTATGAAACCGAAGCCCTTGGCCTCGTTGAACCACTTCACCGTTCCCATTTGCATCTGCGCCTTCCCTTTTTCATTGATATAGAAGTATCCAATGCGGTCCACCCGCCTGGACCGTTGTAATGTACGCGAGCCCTGGGTTGCGCGGACACCAGCGAAAGTCCGAGATCGATGGAATACTAATCCGGGTATGACTTTGGAGGTTGATCGGGATCCGGCGCGTGTAGCGCGGGCGTTGCGTGCAGTATATGGCCGTGTTCGTCTACGACTTTGACGCTCACCGGGATGCCGGCCCGGACGCTTTCTGTGACCACGCAGTAGTTCTCGAAGAGCGTAAGACAGCGGGGGGTCGCTGCAGGCGCCGCGAGCGTCACCTCGATGCCGGCTACTCGCAGTCTTCCTTGCGCATCGCGCGCAAGCCGCCCTTCGGCATGGGCCTTCAGGCCCCCCGCGGCGGTCCGGGCCTTGGTGAGACAAAAGAAGAGGCTCGCCATGAGACAGTTGGCGATCGCGGCGGCGAGGAGTTCCGCGGGATGTGGCCCGCTGCCCTGGCCCGTAGGTGGCGGCTCGTCTCCTATGATGCCGCCTTGCGCAAAGCGCACGTCAAAGCGGAAATTCTCGATCTGCTCTATCTCGACACTGAAGGTATTGTCTGTCATCACATAGATCCCGGGCTTGCCCGTTGGGCTTCCGCTCGGCAGTATAGCCCGCATGAACCAGACCGTAGAGCCGAGCCACCACCCCTGGCCCGCGGCCTTCATGCGCCGCCTAAGACGTATCTTGCCTGCCGACGGACTTTTGCAAAAGCCCACCGAGGTCGCAGTCTACGAATGCGATGGGCTGCCGGTCTACCGGGTGCGGCCGCGCGCCGTGGCCTTGCCGAGAACCGCGGCGGAGGTCGGGCAGGTGTTGGCCTTGTGCGCCGAATACCAGGTGCCGGTGGTCGCGCGCGGGGCCGGCACCGGGCTTTCCGGTGGGGCGCTTCCCCATCCGGAGGGGATCGTACTGAGTCTCGCACGACTGAACCGTATATTGGCCCTCGACCCCGATAATCGTATCGCGCGCCTGGAGCCCGGGGTGCGGAATCTGGCGGTCTCGGAGGCTGCGCGCCCCCATGGGCTCTTCTACGCACCCGATCCGTCGTCGCAGATCGCGTGCACGATCGGCGGCAACGTGGCCGAGAACGCCGGCGGCGTCCACTGCCTCAAATACGGCCTCACGACCCACAATGTCCTCGCCCTCAAGTTTTTTGACGCGGAGGGCACTTTACATGAGGTCGGTGGACCGACCGGCGAGTGGCCTTTGGATCTGGCGGCGCTCTTGACGGGTTCCGAGGGGCTGCTTGGGGTGGTAGTCGAGGTCACGGTGCGCCTCTGGCTCAAGCCGCCTTCGACGGTGGCGTATCTCGCAGCCTTTCGGTCGCTCGAGGCGGCGGCGGCTTGTGTGAGTGAGGTCGTGGCTTTGGGTATCATTCCGGCGGGTCTTGAGCTGATGGACGGCTTGGCATTGTCGGCCGCCCAGGACTACACCGGAATCCCTTATCCCGAGGGGTCGGCGGCAGTGGTCTTGGCGGAGGTCGATGGGGATGATTTGACGGTCGCCCTGGAGGGGGAGCGGTTGCGCGCGATCTTCACGGCGCAGGGCGCGTTCGCGGTGGAGCAGGCGGTGAGCGACGAGGACAGGCGCCGTCTCTGGCTGGGCCGCAAGTCGGCGTTCCCGGCGGTGGGCCGGCTTGCGCCCGACTATTACTGTATGGACGGTACCATACCCCGGCGCTCCCTGGTGCCGGTCCTCACTGAGATTGGCGCGCTGTCGCGCCGCTATGAACTGCCGGTGGCCAATGTGTTTCATGCCGGTGATGGCAATCTCCACCCCCTTATCCTGTACGATGCCGCGATCCCCGGCCAGCTCGCACAGGTCGAGGCCCTGGGCGCCGACATCCTGCGACTCTGTCTTGCGCATGGTGGCACGATCAGCGGCGAACATGGGGTCGGTGTTGAGAAGCTCGATGGTATGTGTGTCCAGTTCACAGCCGCCGAACTCGCCACCTTCCATGCCCTGAAATCCGCGTTCGATCCGCATCATTTGCTAAATCCGGGCAAGGCCGTGCCGACCCCGGCGCGCTGCGTGGAGACGGGTGGCATGCACGTGCATGGCGGTCATCAACCGTTTCCCCATCTCGAGCGCTTTTAGTATGTCGCCCGCATCCACGCTTCCGTATTCCACTCCACACCCCCGCCGGGCCGAGTCGGCCTATGGATGGCGATCGAAGCCCGGCCCTTCGGGAGATGTCCTTGGAGCATAACGACGACACCGCCCTTTTGGCCTCCGCGGTCCGCGAGGCCTACGAGCAGGCCGCCCCAGTGGAGATCGTCGCCGGGGGCACACGCCGGGCATTTGGTCGCGCCCCGATCGGGACCCCGCTTTCGGTGGCACGCCACGCGGGCATCGTGGCCTATGATCCGTCCGAATTCGTCGTTACGGTGCGTGCCGGCACGCCGATCACGGCGCTCGAGGAGATTTTGGCACGGGAGGGCCAGGTCTTGACGGCGGATGTGCCCCGCTTCGGCGCCGCCTCCACGATTGGAGGGGCCTTGGCGGTCGGACTCACAGGGCCCGGGCGGCCCTATAGCGGCGCCTTGCGCGACGCCGTGCTAGGCGTGCGCCTCATCTCCGGGACCGGCGAGGTCGTGCGCTTCGGCGGTCAGGTTCTGAAAAATGTCGCGGGCTTCGACGTGTCCCGCCTCATGGCCGGCGCCTACGGCACCCTGGGTCTCCTGCTTGACGTCAGCCTCCGCACTGCCCGCCGCCCCGAGGCTCAGGAGGTCGTGCGGCTCGAGCAGTCTTGGCCGGCCGCCCGCGTCGCCCTGAGGCAGTGGGAATCGGCTCTGCCCTTGACCGGTGCCTGCTATGCGGACGGCGTCTTGCATGTGCGTCTCGCGGGGCTTGCGCCGCGCGTGGCGGAGGCTCGCAGGGTCATAGGGGGCGAGACCGGCGACATGGCCGTCTTTACGGATATGCGCGACCTCCGGGGGACGTTTTTCGAGCGCCCGGGGGACCTTTGGCGACTTCTCGTGCCACCCGAGAGCCCATGGGACCCGGAGGACACGGTCATCGATTGGGCCGGGGCGCAGCGGTTCTGGCGCGTGGTGGGAGATGCCACGGTGGTCTACGAACTCGCCGCGCGCTTGCGTGGCCAGGCCATGCGGCTCGTCGGTGCCGATCGCAGCGTGGGCCCGTGGGCTCTCCCTCCGCCAGCCACTATGGCTCTCATGGCACGCGTGAAGGCGGCGATGGATCCGCGCGGTATCCTCAATCGCGGTCGGCTTTATCCTGATTGGTGAGCGCCTCGAAGACGAGGTCCAGCCAGTGGACGACCGGTCGATCCCCGTGACTCGCGAGATGCTGTTGGCAGCCGATATTGGCGGTCACCACGAGCGCGGGGTGAGCCCCGGTCAAGGCCTGCCACTTGCGTTTGGCGAGTGCGCGGGCCAGACGGGGGTGACGTAGGGAATAGGGTCCGGCCGAGCCGCAGCAGAGCGCAGCGTCGCTGACCGGGACCAGCCTGTGGCCCAGGGCCTTCAGGATAGCCTCGACGTGCAAGGCCCCTTTCAAGGCGTGTTGCAGGCTGCAGGGGGCGTGCCAGGCGATGTCGCGCCGCAGGTCCGGCGGGAGCAGCGGCAGGCGCGCGGGATCGACCCAGGCGGCGACGTCCGTCACCGTGGCGGCAAAGGCATGCGCCTGCGCCGCCTCGTCCGTATCATGGAAGAGTCGCCCGTAGTCCCGTAGGAAGGCGGTGCATCCCGTGGCGGTGCTCGTCACGCCCTGCAGGTCGCCCGCCATGCCCAGAGAGAGGGTCTCGAGCGCTTGCGCACGCCCCTTCTCGTGGGCCTGGAGGTGGTAGGGTAGGGCGCCGCAGCAGGCAGGCCCGAGTGGCTGCGCGCTTATGCCCAGGTGATCAAGGACGATGGCCGCTTTGACGTCCAGGTCCGGGCGCAAGGCCGGCTGTACGCAGCCTATGAGTAGTCCCACGCGCCGCGCATGGCGCGCCGCAGGCCATTCGAGCCCCTTTGTGCTCAGTAAGATGCGGCGTTTCAGGGTCGGCGGGGCGAGCGGCCGTAGGGCGCGCGCGACGCGCAAGATAGTCGCGAGGGGCTTGCGCGCGCTCAAGACCATCTCCGCGGCGCGATCCAAGGCCCTTTGCAACACCGGCCGCTGCCCTTGGGTCCGTTCGCGCACGGTGTCCAGGATCTCGCTGTACTGAATGCCGGCCGGACAGGTGGTCTCGCAGGATCGGCAGCCGAGGCAATGGGCGAGCGGTTCGAGATCCGCGTCCGCCAAGGCGCCGGCCAGCAGATCCTTCATCAAGTAGAGGCGGCCGCGCGGACCCTCGCGCTCGTCGCCCGTGAGTTGGTAGGTCGGGCAGGTGGCATTGCAAAAGCCGCAGTGCACGCAGGCCCGCAGCAAGTCCTGCGCGACGGCGCTCGAATTCTTTGCGGGCGGGCGGATCGGGTGTTCCGATGGATTGCTCATGGGCTTTCGGCGACCGTATACTCGCGGCATAGTAAAGGGCCGGGCCGGCCCGGGTCAAAGCGGGGGCAGACAGGCCACGCGGACGCGGTCTCGTCGGCTGGGGGCGAGTTCTTAAGGCGGGCGCGATGACGACGATAGTAGTGGTTCGAAAGGGCGATACGGCCGTGATCGGCGCCGATACCTTGGGTACTTATGGCGATCAGCGCGAGTCGGCGGCCTTCGTGAAGAACTCGAGCAAGCTCATCAGTGTGGATGCGACCTGGCTTGCCGTGACCGGCCACGCCGCCATGGACATGGCGCTACGCAACATCTTCCAGGAGACCTCCTGCCGGCGATCCTTCAAGGGCGTCAACGATATCTACAAGACGAGCCTGCAGCTGCACGGCATCTTGAAGGACCAGTATTTTCTGAAGCTCGACGGGGAGGCCGGCGACGAGGCCTTCGAATCCATGCAGGTGAGCCTGTTGGTCGCGAATGCCTATGGCATATTCGGCGTCTGTTCCAAACGCACCGTGCTTGAGTACACCAAGTTCTACGCCTTCGGTTCTGGGGAGCAGTACGCCCTCGGTGCCATGCACGCGGTATACGATCAGGACACGGATGCTGAGCAGGTCGCGCGCGCCGGTCTGGAGGCCGCCATCACGTTCGACACAGGCAGCGGCGCACCGATCGAGCTGCGCAGCGTCACGCTGAAGACCTAAGGTCTCGCGCGAGGCCTGAGAGGAAGGCCGCCGCCCGCGGGGCCTCACGCCAACCCCCCTCGCTCTTCCCGGCTGGAAATTGGACGACAAGGCCGGTATTGTGAATCCCATTGAGGAGAGAGAATGGCGGGCGCTGTTTATATCAAGACGTACGGCTGTCAGATGAACGAGTACGACTCGAGTCGGCTCGCGGATCTGCTCTACGAGACCCACGGCTTGGTGCGGGTGGATGATCCGGCGCGCGCCGACGTCCTGCTCGTGAACAGTTGCTCCGTGCGGGAGAAGGCCCAGGAGAAACTCTTTTCGGATCTCGGCCGCTTGAACGAATGGAAGGCCGCCCGTCCGGGTGTCGTGATCGGGGTCGGCGGCTGCGTAGCGAGCCAGGAGGGCGAGGAGATCCGCAGGCGCGCCCCCTATGTGGATCTTGTATTCGGTCCCCAGACTGTGCATCGGGTGCCCGCGCTTTTGACTGATGCGCGTGCGCGGCGTCCGCGGGTCGACATCGCGTTTGTGGAGATGGAGAAGTTCGACCATCTTCCGGAGCCGCGCGCGGAGGGCCCGCGGGCCTTCGTGTCGATCATGGAGGGGTGCAGCAAGTATTGCAGTTTTTGTGTCGTACCCTACACCCGCGGGCAGGAATTCAGTCGACCGTTCGATGATGTCTTGGCGGAGATCGCGAGGCTCGCCGAGCAAGGGGTTCGGGAGGTCACCTTGCTCGGCCAAAACGTCAACGCCTACCGGGGGCTGCGACGCGATGGCACCATCGCTGATCTCGCCACGCTCATAAGCTATGTTGCGGAGATCGAGGAGATCGGCCGCATCCGCTTCACGACCTCGCACCCATTGGAGTTCGGGGATAGCCTGATTGACGCCTTCGCCACCGAGGATAAGCTTGTAAGCCACCTCCACCTCCCTGTGCAAAGCGGCTCGGACGCGGTGCTGGCGCGCATGAAGCGGGGGTATGGGGTCGCCGAGTACCGCGAGAAGGTGGCGCGGCTGCGTTTGGTCCGGCCTGACATCAGTCTCTCGACTGATCTTATCGTGGGTTTTCCGGGCGAGACTGAGGCCGATTTCGAGGCGACCATGGCGTTGATCGAGGAAATGAGGTTCGATCTATCCTATAGTTTCGCCTACAGCCCGCGGCCTGGCACGCCGGCGGCCTTACTCGTAGATGACGTGCCGCCCGAGGTGAAGGCGGAACGGCTGGCGCGGGTCCAGGCCTTGAATCTCGAACATGCCGCCGCCATAAGCCTGCGTATGGTCGGGCGCGCGGAACGCATTTTGATCGACAGGCCCGCACCGCGCGGGCGGGGCGATCTTTCGGGGCGGACCGAGAATAACCGTGTCGTGAATTTCCCAGGCGGCGCCGGGGACTTGGTCGGATGCTTCGCGACCGTCGAAATCACGGAGACCAGGCCCAATTCCATGCGTGGCCGGCTGCTTTCGGTCGAGGGCATTGCAGAATCGGCTATACTGAAACCAAGGGAGGCCGCCATTCCTTGAGCACGAAGTCGCAGGCGATACAGTTTACGGTGCAACCCCCCGACAGCGAACGGCTGTCACGCCTCTGCGGTCAACTCGACGAGCATCTCCGCCAGATCGAGGGCAGTCTCGGGGTGGAGATTGCGAACCGCGGCAACCAATTCCGCATTACAGGCCACCATGATCAAGCCCGCCACGCCCAACGTCTGATCACTGCCCTTTACGCTTTTACCGGACAATCCCAGGCCATCACACCTTCGGGGGTTAATATGACGTTGAAAGAAGTGTCGAGGACGCGCGACGATCACGAGCCACCAACCGAGTTGCGCATGCCCAAGCAGCGCGTCTACGGACGCACCGACGCACAGCGCGCGTATATCCGGAATATTTTGACGCACGACGTCACCTTCGGGGTGGGGCCCGCCGGCACCGGAAAAACCTTCCTGGCGGTGGCCTGCGCCGTGGATGCCTTGGAGACCGGGCGCGCGCAGCGCGTGGTCCTCGTGCGGCCGGCGGTGGAGGCCGGCGAACGCCTGGGTTTTCTGCCCGGCGACCTCGAGCAGAAGGTGGATCCCTACTTGCGACCGCTCTACGATGCGCTCCACGACATGCTGGGACCCGAGCGGGTCGCGAAGCTTCTCGAAAGGAGCGTGATCGAGGTGGCGCCCCTTGCGTTCATGCGGGGGCGGACCTTGAACGAGTCCTTCATCATCCTCGACGAGGCGCAAAACACGACTATCGAGCAGATGAAGATGTTCCTAACGCGCCTTGGTTTCGGGTCCACCGCTGTGGTCACCGGCGATGTGACCCAGATCGACCTCCCGCGTCCGGAGCAGTCCGGTCTTCGCCAAGTCTTGCAAATCCTCAAAGGCGTGGAAGGGATAGCGTTTACGCACTTTGCGAGTGCCGACGTCGTGCGCCATCCGTTGGTTCAGCGCATTGTCGAGGCCTACGAGATGTACGAGCGGTCCGTGTAGGCGTGCAGCGCCTACATCTTGATCTCGGCCTCGCTTGCGAAGGCTGTCGCATCCCGTCGCGGGCGCCATTGGTGCGCTGGTGTAAGGCGGCGTTGGCCGATGTCGAGGGGAGCGTCCGGCTTGGTCTTAGGGTCGTGACCGAGGCGGAGTCCGCGGAATTGAACGGGCGTTTTCGGGGGCGGGCGGGACCCACGAACGTGTTGTCCTTCCCTTATGGGGACGTGCAAGTCAGCAAGACGCAGTTTTTGGGCGATATTGTGATCTGCGCGCCGCTTGTCAAGGCGCAGGCCGCAGAGGCCTGCCGCCCGGAAGATGCCCATTGGGCGCATCTGCTCATTCACGGTATACTGCACCTCCAGGGATTCGACCACGAGACGGACCAGGACGCACGCGTTATGGAAGCACGGGAAACACGGATATTGGAGGGTTTGGGGTTCGCGGACCCTTATCGTTGAGTCATGGCTCAGGAAGATAACGGACACGGACCGGGACGATCTTTTCTTGATCGGCTTGGACATGTTTTGTGGGGCGCGCCGGAGGATCGCGACGCGTTGCGCGAGACCTTGCGGGACGCGCATGATCGCGGGCTCATAGGAAGCGACGCGCTCGACATGATAGAGGGCGTGTTTCAGGTCGCCGAGATGCGCGTCCGCGACATCATGGTGCCGCGCGCGCAGATGGACGTGATCGATCGGGCCGACCCGCCGGAGCGTTATCTGCCGCGGGTGATCGAGACTGGCCACTCGCGCTTCCCGGTCGTCGATGGCGATAAGGACAAGGTGGTCGGCATCCTGCTTGCGAAAGATCTGCTGCGGTATTTTGACGGCGAGCAGCGTTCCACATTCAATGTCTACGATTTGCTACGGCCGGCGGTATTCGTACCGGAGAGCAAGCGTCTCGACGTCCTGCTGCGGGACTTCCGTTCCAGTCGCAACCACATGGCGATCGTAGTCGACGAGTACGGTGGCGTGGCGGGCCTCGTCACGATCGAAGATGTCTTGGAGCAGATCGTAGGCGAGATCGAAGACGAACATGATCTGGACGCCGACGATGTCATGATCATGCAAAGGGCCGAGCATGAGTTTGTGGCCAAGGCCCTTACGCCTATCCAGGAATTCAATGAATATTTCGGTACCAACTACGATGACGAGGAAGTCGATACGATCGGCGGCCTAGTTATGACCACGCTCGGGCGCGTGCCCAAACGCGGGGAGCGCCTCGAGGTCGGGGGCTTGCGGTTCGAGGTGCTACGTGCCGATTCGCGCAGGGTCCATCTTCTGAAAGTCGTTCCGATTGCCGAAGAAAATCAAGTGGTCGGCTAGGCGGTTCGCAGGCGTCGCCGCTTGGATCGCGGCGTTCGTGGCGGGCGCGTTCCTCGATCTCGCTTTTGCCCCCTATCGACAGGTGTGGGTCGCGCCGCTCGGCCTCGCGGGTCTTTACCTACTCGTGGGTGCGGCGTCGGTGCGCCAGGCCTTCGCGCGTGGGTTTTGGTTCGGGGCGGGCTTGTTTGCCTTCGGCGTCCCCTGGGTCTATCTCACGCTGACGCGTTTCGGCGGCATGCCGGCACCGCTCGCCGCCCTTGCGTGGGTCTTGTTCGTGGCCATCCTTGCGGTCTATGTGGGTTTCGTGTGCGCGGCCTTTGTTCGCCTGCGCGCCGGCGATGGACTCGACCCCTGGCTCTTCGCCGCGCTTTGGGTCGTGGGCGAATGGGTGCGCGGCGTGTTCCTGACAGGCTTTCCATGGCTCGATGTGGGCTACGCGGCGAGCCTCCCGCCGCTTATGGGGCTCGCGCCGCTCGTGGGCGTACTCGGCCTCTCGTTTCTTGTGACGGTGTTCGGCGCGCTCGCGGTGGAGGCCTTGCGAGGACGGCGGCGCGGCTTCTGGTGGCTCGCGCTCATTGCGGCGGCGACGCCCGCGTTTGCGACGCTCTCCTTCGTCCATCGCACTGGACGCCCGATGACGGTGTCGCTGATTCAAGGCGACGTCTCCCCCTACGCCAAGTGGAACCCGCGGGCCCGCCACGCCGTCATCGCCCGCTATCTCGGTTTGACGCGCCAGAGCGACGGGCGACTCGTCATCTGGCCGGAGACGGCGATCCCGGGGTTTTCGCATCAGCTGCGCCGCCATTTTATCCCCACTCTGAAGCGCTTGGCGCAGGTCGGCCATAGGCATTTCCTGTTCGGCATCATCGAGGGCAATGCCGATGCGCCCAATGGGCCCGTCTATAACGCGGTGATGAGCATCGGCCGTCACGACGGCTTTTACCGGAAGCGCCATCTGGTCCCCTTTGGCGAGTACCTCCCGTGGCCTACGCTCCTGAACCCCATCCTCGATGTCCTCCACATCCCCATGTCGAGCTTCACGGCGTGGCACGGCGTGGAAGGGCCCCTACGGGCAGCACACGCACGCATCGGCGTTTCAGTCTGTTACGAGGTCGCCTACGGCGCTTTGGTCACTCAGGGGCTGCCAAGCGCGACTTTGCTCGTCAATGTGAGCGACGATGCCTGGTATGGGCATTCCAACGAGGCCCCTCAGCAGTTTGAGATCGCGCAATTGCGGGCTGCCGAGGCGGGACGGGAGATGTTGATCGCGACCAACGACGGCATCACCGCGTTCCTGGGCCACACCGGGCGCATCCGTGCCCGCTTGGCGGCCTTCCGCAAAGGCGTGCTGACCGTGGTGGCCGAGCCCTATACCGGACTTACGCCCTATGATCGCTATGGCCGCGCGCCGGTCTTGGCCATGTGCGCGCTGATCCTTATCGCCGCTGGCACGCGGCGACGCCGGATGAGACCGCAGTCCCCATGATGAGCGAGGTTTGGCGTGGTGGCGCGGCCTAGTCCGATCGCTTGGGTGCACCTATTCCAGGAGAGGCCGCTTGCATCCTCGGTGTCCCGTCTCCAGAAAGGGATGAGGGGGTTCTCTATCGAGGTGTACGATGATCTTTCGCCAGCTGATCGAGCCGCTTTCCAGTACCTATACCTATCTCCTTGGATGCGAGGAGACGAAGCAGGCCGTGCTCATCGATCCGGTGTTACCAGCCTGGGAGCGTGATCTCGGGGTTTTGCGGGGGCTGGGACTGGCGCTTGCCTACACTATCGAGACACACATCCACGCCGATCACATCACTGCCGCCCAGCGCTTGAAGCGCGAGACCGGCAGCCGCATCGCCGTGCCCGCCCTCGAGGGGCTCGGCTGCGCGGATGTCCACATCGAGGACCGCCGACCGCTTACGGTGGGTGCGATCGTGCTTGAACCCCAGCACACCCCGGGGCACACACCCGCGCACATGGCTTATGTCGTGAATGATCGGGTGTTTAGCGGGGACGCCCTCTTGATTGACGGCTGTGGGCGCACGGATTTCCAGGGCGGCAGCGCGCGGGCCCTATACGAGAGCGTCCACGAGCGGCTTTTCACATTGCCCGACGACTTTCTTGTCTATCCTGGCCACGATTACCAGGATCGGCGCGTCTCTTCGATCGCGCAGGAGCGTCGCCGGAACCCACGCCTAGGCGGCGGCCGGACCCTGGAGGAGTTCCTGGCCATCATGCGTGAGCTTAGGCTGCCGCCCCCTAAGTTCATCGATTATGCGGTTCCCGGCAATACGGTGTGCGGAGAATGTCCGCCGGAGTTGCCAAACGCTTTGCAGCACTATTGCGACGAGATGAGGGCGAGCCGCCAGGGTTGAGGGCCCCTTTGGGGGCGCACGGCGATGTGGCGTCTCGGTTTGCGTTTCGGGGGTCAAGGTTAATCTCCAGGGTTTTGTGCGCGCGTTCACGGCCTAGTACGGCCGCTAAGGTGTGGGGCTTTAAGTCGTGCGGGGTTTGGGGTAACCCCAGAGACGCGCCGACGGTTTCTATGGATAATAGGCCACCGCCATTGCAAGAAGCGAGCCCCAGGTCCGATGGATGAACGTTATTCGCCGATCGATGTAGAGCGCGAGGCCCAGGCCTATTGGGTCGAGGCACGCAGTTTTGAGGTGACCGAAGACGCCTCGCGCCCCAAGTTCTATTGTCTGTCGATGTTTCCCTACCCCTCGGGGCGCCTGCATATGGGGCATGTGCGCAACTACACCCTGGGGGATGTGATCAGCCGCTGGCGGCGCATGCAGGGCATGAATGTCTTGCAGCCCATGGGCTGGGACGCCTTCGGCCTGCCTGCGGAAGGTGCTGCGGAGCGCCATGGCGTGCCGCCGGCACAGTGGACCTACGACAACATCGCCGCCATGCGCGACCAGCTGAAGCGGCTCGGTCTCGGTTACGATTGGCGGCGCGAGATCACGACCTGCCGTCCTGAGTATTACCGCTGGGAGCAGTGGTTGTTCACGCGTCTCTATCGCAAAGGGCTCGCTTATCGCGCCACGGCGCCCGTCAATTGGTGTCCCAAGGATCAAACGGTGCTCGCCAATGAGCAGGTCGTGGAGGGGCGCTGTTGGCGTTGCGACACCGAGGTCGAGCGCCGCGAGATCCCGCAATGGTTCTTACGGATCACGGCCTTTGCTGACGAACTCCTTGCGGGGCTCGAGACCTTGCCGGGCTGGCCGGAGCGGGTGGCGACCATGCAGCGCAACTGGATCGGCCGCTCCGAAGGCGCGGAGATCCGTTTCCTTGTGGAGGGTTACGGGCCGCTGACGGTCTTCACGACCCGACCCGATACCCTGATGGGAGCGACCTATCTGGCGGTGGCCTCCGAGCACCCGCTCGCGATCCTGGCGGGCGCGACTCGTCCCGCGGTGGCGCACTTTCGTGACGAGTGCCGGGTGGCGCAGACTGCCGAGGCGGTCCTTGAGACCATGGAGAAGCGCGGCGTCGACACGGGCTTCTATGCGACCCATCCGCTCACCGGTCGCCGATTGCCGGTCTATGTCGCCAATTTCGTGCTCATGGGCTATGGGGAAGGCGCGGTCATGGCGGTCCCGGCGCACGACGAGCGCGATTTTGCGTTCGCGACCCGTTACGAGCTGCCGATCGTCCCGGTAGTGGTGCCGGAAGGTTATGAGGGCCGGGCGCAGGACCTCGTGCGCGACGCGGCATACACGGGCGCGGGCCGGCTGGTCGATTCGGGCCCCTTCACGGGGCTCACCTCGGATGAGGCGCGCGGGCGCGTCGTGGCGGCCTTGGCGCACATCGGCGCGGGTGCCGCCCGCGTCCAGTGGCGGCTGCGCGACTGGGGCGTGTCGCGCCAGCGGTATTGGGGCACACCCATCCCGATGATCCATTGCGAGGCCTGCGGCGTGGTCGCCGTGCCCGACCAGGACCTGCCGGTGGTCTTGCCGGAGGACGTGGTCATCAGCAAAGGGGGATCGGCGCTCGGGGCGCGGGCGGATTTCCTGAATGTCCCCTGCCCCCAATGTGGTCGCGCCGCGCGTCGCGAGACCGACACCTTCGACACCTTCATGGAGTCGTCGTGGTATTACGCCCGCTATTGCTCTTTCGACAATGCGGGGCAGATGCTTGATGCGCGCGTCGAGCACTGGCTGCCGGTCGACCAGTACATCGGCGGGATCGAGCATGCGATCCTCCATCTGCTCTATGCCCGCTTTTTTAATCGGCTCATGCGCGACGAGGGCTTGGTCCGCCATGATGAGCCCTTCACGCGGCTTTTGACGCAGGGCATGGTGCTGAAGGACGGGACCAAGATGTCCAAGTCCAAGGGCAATACGGTCGATCCGCAGGCCTTGATCGATCGATATGGTGCCGACACGGCGCGGCTTTTCATCATGTTCGCCGCCCCCCCGGAGCAGTCCCTGGAGTGGAGCGACGACGCCGTCGCCGGTGCCCACCGCTTTCTGAAAAAGCTCTGGACGCTCGCCCATGCCATCGCGGCCCGACCTGTGGCGACAGGCGTGGGCTATGACGAGGCCCATAAGGCCGTGCGCGCCGATATGCAGGCCCTGCTCGACCAGGCCTTGCGCGACTATGAACGCTACCACTTCAATACCGTGGTGGCGGCCTGCATGAGTCTCGCCAATATGCTGCAAAAGCTCCTGGACGAGCCCGTGTCCGATGCGGGCTCGCGCCTCTTGCGAGAGGGCTTAAGCCTCTTGCTGCGCCTCCTTGCGCCCATCGTCCCCCATATCACCCACAGGCTCTGGCAGGATCTGAAGCTTGGGCCCGCGCCCATCGTCGATGCCCCGTGGCCCGTGGTGGACGCCGAGGCCTTGAAGCGTACGACCGTGCGCTTGGTTGTGCAGGTCAACGGTAAGCGCCGCAGCGAGATCATGGTCGACGCCGATTGCGATCGGGCTACGATCGAGGCGCAGGCCTTGGCCGACGAGATGGTACGCAAGCACTTGGACGGAAAAGCGGTGGCCAAGGTCGTTGTCGTGCCGGGCCGCCTCGTCAATATCGTCGCGACCTAGTCGACCTCTAAAACGGAGATTTTCATGAAGCGCTTGACCGCCGCGTTGCTGGGGGCCCTCCTCGCGGGCTGCGGTTTTCACTTGCGCACCGCCCGCGAGTTCTCCCTGCCGCCTTCCTTGATGACGCTGCGGGTGCGCATGCCCTCGAGCGGGCTCAAGTACCCGGGGCTCGTGCTCGTCATGCGCCGCGCCCTTGCGGATCGGGGCGTCCAGGTCGTTGATCATCGCAAGGCGCCCACGCTCGTGCTCGCAGGTGAGACCCTGACTCCCATGATCGTGACCATCAACAGCAATGGCGGGGCGAGCGCTTACCTGCTGGATTATGCGGTGACCTACAGTGTCGTCGGACCGCACGGGCGCATCCTCGTCGCGTCGCGCACCGTGCGCGTTCAGCGCGAGTACAGCTTCGACCCACGTTACGTGTTGGCGATGGCCCGTGAGGAGGCGTATTTGAAGCGTCGCATGCGCCGCGCCGCCGCCCGCCAGATCGTCTGGGGGCTCGCCGCCTACAAGCGGCCAGCGACCGCTGTCGCGCCGGCTGCAAAGCCCAAGGCTCAAGGTCATGCACCTAAAGCCTGAGGAGCTCCCGGCGCGGTTGGGCGACCTGCGACCCGTGTACCTGGTCTGCGGGGATGAACCGTTTTTGGTGGAGGAGGCCGTGGCGCGCATCGCCGCCGCGGCCGCAGCGGCCGGCATCGGCGAGCACCAGCGGTTTTTCCTGGAGAGCGGGTTTTCCTGGGTCCGGTTTCGAGAGGCCTTGTCCTCGCCCTCGCTGTTTGCCGCGCGCAGTCTCTACGAGCTGCGCGCCCGCGAAAGCCGCGAGACCCTCGGCCGCGAGCTGCCGCCCTGTCTCCCCTTGATCGCGCCGGGCGAGGTGTTGGTCGTGGTCGTAGGCGCGCTCGATCGCGCCGCCCAAAAGGCCGCTTGGGTCGAGGCGGTGGCCGCCGCGGGGCACGTCGTGGTCGCGACGACTCTGTCCGGCGAACGTCTGTTCGGCTGGGTGCGCGGCCGGCTGCGAGAGGTGGGTATCGTCGACGAGGAGCTCGCCCGGCGTATTAGCTACTGCACGGAAGGCAATATGGGCGCGGCGGTCGACGCCATCACGCGTCTGCAGACTGAGCCTCACCCCAATGCCGAGGCCTTGGAGGCAATCCTGGGTGACGAGGCACGCTTTGACGTGTTTGCCGTGACCGACGTGGCCCTGAAGGGCGATTTGGCGGCTACCCACCGCTATACGGATCGCTTGCGCACCGAGGCGCGAGACCCGATACTGGTGTCATGGGCGTTGGCGCGGGAGCTGCGTCTCTTGAGCCGGATCGCGTTCTACCAGGCCAAAAAGGCACCGCTTGCCGACCTCTTTCGGCGCGAGCGGGTCTGGCCTGCCCGCCAGGCGCTGCTCTTGGCAGCGGCGCGGCGTCTATCGGCCGGCCGTCTGCGCCGCCTGCTTCTCCATTGCGCGGAACTCGACCGGATAAACAAGGGGCGGGCTGTGGGCGACGCCTGGGTTATGATAGAGCGCGTGGCTATGGGGCTTGCGGGGATGCCGGGCGAGGGCGGGGCGAGAGAATGACGGATATAGCAGTTTACATGGAGGGCTTGGGACGCGTGGCGCGCGAGGCGGCGCCGGCTATGGCGCGTGCCGCAACCGGCGCCAAGAATGCGGCCCTGGCGGCGACCGCCGACCTTTTGCTGGCGCGGGATGCCGAGATTCAGGATGCGAACAGCAAGGACGTGGCGGGGGCGCGCGCCGCCGGACTCGACGACGCCCTTATCGATCGCCTGGTATTGACCGCCGAACGCGTCGCGCAGATGGCGCGGGGTCTGCGCGAGATTGCGGCGCTTCCCGACCCCATAGGCGAGATCACGGGGCTTGCGGCGCGTCCGTCTGGTATCCAGGTCGGACGCATGCGCGTGCCGCTCGGCGTGATCGGCATCGTCTACGAGTCGCGACCGAACGTGACCGCCGACGCCGCCGGGCTTTGTCTCAAATCCGGTAATGCCGTCATTCTGCGCGGGGGTTCGGAGGCCTTGCACTCCAATACCGCCATCGGCCGGTGCCTACAGGAAGGCCTGGCCGCCGCTGGCCTGCCATCCGGGGCCGTGGGGCTCGTGGAGACCGCGGATCGGGCTGCTGTGACCGAGCTTTTGCATATGAATCGATTCGTCGACCTCCTGGTCCCGCGTGGCGGCAAGGGGCTCGTGGAGCTCGTCGCGACTGAGGCCCGCATGCCGGTCTTGAAACACTTGCATGGGGTCTGTCATGTCTACCTGGATGACGATGCGGATGCTGCCAAGGCGCAGGCGGTGGCGGTGAACGCCAAAACGCAGCGTTACGGCGTGTGCAATACCATGGAGACCCTGCTGGTCGCCGAGAGTCGCGCCGACGCGCTCCTGCCGCCGCTTGCGCGCGCTTACAAGGAGCATGGGGTCGAGCTGCGCGGCTGTCCCAAGACCCGCGATCGCATTCCCTGGGCGCTGGCTGCGACCGAGCAGGACTGGGAGGCGGAGTATCTCGCGCCCATCCTCGCGATACGGGTCGTTGCGGGACTCGACGAGGCCATAGCCCATATCGCGCACTACGGTTCCCATCATACCGATGCGATCGTCACTGAGAATTGGACGCGTGCCCAGCGCTTCCTGCGCGAGGTCGATTCGAGCTCTGTGATGGTGAACGCCTCGACGCGCTTTGCCGATGGTTTCGAGTACGGCCTGGGCGCCGAGATCGGTATCAGCACCGACAAGTTCCATGCGCGCGGTCCGGTGGGGCTCGAGGGTCTAACGTCCCAGAAGTTCGTGGTTTGGGGTGACGGGCATATCCGCGGATAGCGCGAGGCTCGTGGGGGTCTTTGGCGGGACCTTCGATCCCGTGCACTGCGGTCACGTCGCAGTCGCCGATGCGCTCATGCGGGCCTTGCCCTTGTCGCGGATCGTCTTTGTTCCCGCCGCCCGGCCCCCGCATAGGCCCGCGCCCAGCGCCTGCGCCCGCGACAGGCTTGCGATGCTGAGGCTTGCGCTTGCCTCCGATCAGAGGTTTGTGATCGATGAGACCGAGTATGAGCGCGAGGGCCCTTCCTATATGGTCGATACGCTCGCCGTCCTGCGCGCCCGTCACGCGCAGCCGCTTGCCTTGATCTTGGGGATGGACGCCTTCGTGAGCCTGCCCGCCTGGCATCGCTGGCGGCGAATATTGGGACTGGCCCATGTGATCATAGTGAGTCGCCCTGGTCTCGATGGCACCCTCCCGGAATGGGTCCGGCCGCGCCTCGTGGGGAGTGCCGAGGCCTTGTTGACGGCAGGTTCCGGGCGCGCTTTCCTGTTCACGGCGAGTGCCCGCCCGGAGTCTGCGACCGCCCTTAGAGAAGGGTTGGCGGATGGGACGACCCCGGCCTCGTGGTTGCCGGACGGGGTCCCGGATTATATTGAAACGCATGGATTGTATCGGAGACCTTCGCGGAATGACGAAAGCTGAATTGGTGCGAGAGGCGCTGGAGGAGGCCAAGGCCGACGATATCGTGGTCTTGGACGTGCGGGCGTTGACGGATATCGCCGACACCATGATCGTCGCGAGCGGGACGTCGACGCGCCATGTGACATCGATCGGCCGCAAGGTCGATGATCGGTTGCGCGCCGCCGGCTACAAGCCGCAGGGCGTCGAGGGGCTCACCACGGGAGAGTGGGTGCTCGTCGACTGTGGGGAGGTGATAACGCACGTCATGCACCCGAAGACGCGGGCCTTCTATGCCTTGGAAAAACTCTGGTCCGAAGAGTTCGGGGGTAAAGAGGACGTCCGGCGGAAGTTGAGTCCCCGGGGCTGAATCGTGGCCCTGCGGCTACTCGCGGTCGGTACGCGGGTTCCGGCGTGGGTGCAGGCCGGGTTCGCGGATTACGCGCGCCGCCTGCCCGGCCCCTACCGCCTGGAGCTGACCGAAATCCCACAGGCCCGGTGGACGCGTGCCGGGGACCTCGAGAGACTCAAGCGCGAAGAGGGCCGCCGACTCCTTGCGGCTGCGCCGAGCGCCGCCTTGCTCGTGGCGCTCGATGTCCAGGGACGCATGCGCTCAAGTGAGGTCTTGGCCCGCGACCTCGGGACTTGGTTCGCCTCCGGCCGCCCCGTGGCCTTTTTGGTTGGGGGCGCCGAGGGGCTTGCCGATGAGTGCCTGGAGGCCGCCTCCGATCGCTGGTCGCTGTCGCCGCTCGTTTTTCCTCACGCCTTGGTGCGGGTGATTCTGGCCGAACAGCTGTACCGCGCCTACAGTAGCTTGACCGGTCAGCCTTATCACAGGGGGTCTACTTGATTTATTTGGCGTCGGGCTCGGCGCGCCGGCGCGAGCTCCTCCAGCAGGTCGCGGTCGCCTTCACGACGCTTTCCTCCGAGATCGACGAGGCGGTGCGCGTCGCGGAGTTGCCTTGGGACTATGTACAGCGCATGGCCCATGAGAAGGCGGCCGAAGGGGCGCGGGAGCGCGATCGCCGGGGGCTTGTGTTCGCGCCGGTCCTGGGGGCCGATACCATCGTCGTGCAAGGGGATGACATCGTGCGCAAGCCCGACTGCGTGGCGGCCGCCCGTGCCGCCCTGCGCAGGCTCTCGGGAGGCACGCACGCTGTGTATACCGCGGTGTGTCTCCTGGGGCGCGATCGCCGCGAGGCGGTGACGCGCACCGAGGTGGTCTTCAAGGCGCTCACCGATGCCGAGATCGATGCCTATTGCGCGACCGGTGAACCGATCGGTAAGGCCGGGGCTTATGCCATCCAGGGGCGTGCTGCGCTTTTCGTCTCACGGCTTTGCGGGAGCTATTCCGGGGTCGTCGGTCTGCCTTTGTATGAATGTGGACAGTTGTTGCAGGCCGAGGGGGTCCTTTGAGCGAGGAGATCCTGATCAACGTGACACCCCAGGAGACGCGGGTCGCGGTCGTGGAGAACGGTGTACTGCAAGAGGTCCATATCGAGCGGGCGAGCCACCGAGGCTTGGTTGGCAATATCTACAAGGGCCGCGTGTCCCGCTTCCTCCCTGGCATGCAGGCGGCGTTTGTCGATATCGGCCTCGAGCGCGCCGCGTTCTTGCAGACCGCCGAGATGAAGGCGGGGGTGGGCGGCGCGCAGGCCGGCCTCGTCGAGGGCCAGGACATCGTAGTCCAGGTGCTGAAGGATCCGATCGGGACCAAGGGGGCGCGGCTCACGACCCAGGTCAGCCTTCCGGCCCGTTATGTCGTCTATATGCCGATGAGCGACCACATCGGCATCTCGCAAAAGATCGATAACGAGGAGGAGCGCGAACGGCTGCGCGCGGCCGTTCGCCAGGCCATGGGCGACGAGCCCGGCGGCTTTATTTTGCGGACGATGGCCGAACAGGTGAGTGAGGACGAGCTCAAACGCGATATCCAGTATCTGCGCAGGCTCTGGGGGCGTCTGTCTGAACGCATCGCGGCGCCGGGGCTGCAGGGCCTCGTGCACGAGGATCTTTCCCTGGTCCTGCGGGCCATGCGCGACCTCGTGCGTGACAATGTCGAGAAGGTGCGCATCGATTCACGCGAGATGTTCGGCCGGGCCCAGGACTTCGCGCTGGAGTTTGTGCCCGAGGTGGCGCCGCGGGTCGAGTATTATCCCGGGGAGCGGCCGATCTTCGACCTCTACTCCGTGGAGGATGAGATCAAGCGCGCCTTGGATCGGCGTGTCGCCTTGAAATCGGGGGGCTATCTTGTCATCGACCAGACCGAGGCCATGACCACAGTCGACGTCAACACCGGCACCTACGTGGGTCACCGGACCCTCGCCGAGACCATTTTCAAGACCAATCTCGAGGCGGCGCATGCCATCGCCCGCCAGCTGCGGTTGCGTAACTTGGGCGGCATGATCATCGTGGATTTTATCGACATGGCCGATCCTGACCACAAGCGCCAAGTGTTGCGCGCCCTCGAACGCGCCTTGGCGCGCGACCGCACCAAGGCCTCCATTGCCGACATGTCGACCTTGGGCCTCGTCGAGATCACGCGGAAACGGACGCGCGAGAGTCTCGAGCGTCTCCTTTGCGAGACCTGCCCGGCCTGCAAGGGACGCGGTGTCTTGAAGACCCCCGAGACCGTGACCTATGAGATCTTTCGAGAGATTTTGCGCGAGGCGCGGCAGTTCGGGACGGACGAATACCTAGTCGTGGCCTCCCAGGTGGTCGTGGACCGACTCCTGGACGATCAGGCTCAGAGTCTCGCCCGATTGCAGGAGTTCATCGGAAAGCCCATTCATCTCCAGGTCGAGCCGCTCTACAATCAGGAAGAATACGAGGTCGTTCTGACCTGAAGAGGCGCGGTATTCGGGGGAATCCCTGGGGAGCTTGAGTCGATGACTTCATGGTAGGGCTGGCGGGGCGAGCGCGAAGGTTTTGGCGTAAGCGCAGCCGCGGCGCACGCGCTATTCTTGCATCAGCCGCCGTGCTTGCAGGACTCGTGGCGCTCGCCTTGGGTACGAGCCCTTTCTGGCTTACGCCGGTCCTGCAAACCCAGAGGCCAGCGCTCGAGGCTGCTCTCACGCGCGCCCTAGGGGCCCGGGTGCATATCGGCGGGGTGGCGGCACGCGTGGGCTGGCGCCCAGGCTTGGTTCTATGGGATACCACTATTGCCGGCCGTGCAGGCCCGGCTGTGGTCCTCCGATCGGTGCGTATCGACTTGTCGTGGCTTGCCTTGTCACGCGGGCGCCTATGGCCGGCCTTCATGGGTGTAACCGGCGCCCGCTTGAATCTCCGCAAGACGCCCGAGGGTCTCCACGTCGTGGGGCTCCCGCATCGCGGGGGGGCGCCGTTCGACTGGCGCGGCTTTCTCGCGAAGATGCATAGCCTTAGGATCACGGCCGCGCATATCGTGATCGCCGAGTCAGTGACGCGCATGGTCTCGCTCCAGCGTCTCGACGCGAGCTGGGCGAATGGCATAAAAGACCGCACCCTGACGGCGCGGGCCACGGTCCCCGGGATCTGCGCGCGATGCGGCTTCACGGTCCAGTTCTCGGGTCAGGATTTCTCGCTGAGACACTTTTATGGCACCCTGGGGCTGCGTGCCACTGCCCTTGATCTCCATGCTGCAGCAGCGCTGGCCGGTAGGCGGCGCCTGCGTGTCTTGACCGGTATCGCGAACGGGCGGGTCTGGACCGATTGGCGTCGGGGTCGCCCAAGTTTCGTGGGCGGCAAGTTGTCCCTCGCCCGGGTCTTCGTGCCTGCCAATCGGTTCACCAAGTCCCTCGCGATCGACGGACTGGCGGGCCGTTTCAGCCTGAAGATCGGTCGGCGCGGCTTTCGATTCTACGCCGCCAATCTTGTCTCGGACTTGGCCGGAACGCAATCGCACGCACACACGGTTTTCGTGGCGCACCGCGGACAGCTCTGGCGCGTGGCCGCCGATCGTGTGCGTCTGGCGCAAGTCACCTATGTGGGCGCACGCCTGCGCTCGGCCAGTCCTGCGCTCGCGCGACCGCTCGCCTTGAAGCCCGTGGGCTCCCTGCGGCGCTTTCATTTGCAGCTGCGTCTGGGGTCGCATTGGCGCTACCGCGCGCGCGGCCGCTTTTCCCATCTCGGGCTCGGGCAGCACTTATCAGGCCCCTATTTCGCGCATGCCGCGGGTACCTTCTCGGTGAGCACCGACGCCGGGCGCGTCGTCTTGAGCGGTCTGCACGGTCTTGTGCGGGGGCCGGCACGCGTGCCGGGGCCGCTGCATGTCCGGGCCTTGAGCGCGCAGCTCTCCTGGCAAAAAAGCGCCCCAGGCACCGTGTTATGGTCGCTCCCGGTCTTCCATTTGGCGTCGAACGCCGGGGTGGTGGACGCGGTGGCAAGCGGTGTGCGCCGTCCGGGGGCAAGCCCGATCCTGCTCCTGGATGCCGGTCTGCGCGGCGTGGACCTATCGGCGCTCAAGGGTCTCTATCCTCATAAGCTTCCCGGCCATCTGCGTCGCTGGCTTACGCGCACGGTCCGCAAAGGCATGGTCACCGAAGGGCAGGTGATCCTGAAAGGGCCGCTCGACGCCTTCCCATTTCGGCGGGGCGGAGGTCTGTTTCAGGTCACGCTGCATATCACGCACGGCCGTTATCGCTTTCTGCCTCGCTGGTCTGCTGCACGCGATCTGGCAGTGACGGTGACGGAACACAACGCGCTGCTTGCGGTGCGCGGCTCGGGGGCGATCGGTGGCGTGCAAGTCCCGGCCCTGGCCGTGCGCGCAGGCCCACTCGGGACACCGGGTGGCACTGCGACTGTGCATGTGCGGGCGCAAGCCGACCTCCATGACCTGCTGCGTCTGGTTTTGCCTCATGTCCGCCACGGACTTCGATCTGTGCTGCCGCAGACGATCTCGGGCGCGGGGGCTACCCATCTGACGCTTGCCCTGCACATCCCGTTTTCGCGGCGTAACGGGCCGCTTACGTTGAACGGCCACGTACAACTTCAGGATGCGCGGCTGAGCTACCCGCTAGGGACCAAGGTCCTGCACTGGCGGGGTCTCACGGGCAATGCCGCCTTCGACGATGCAGGCCCAGACCGTGCACAGCTTGCCGGCCGGCTCTTGGGGGCACCCTTTACGCTTGCACTGAAGCCGCGCCCCCAAGGGGGGTTGGTCGGACGGGCGACCGGTGCCGTCGATGCCGCGCATCTGAAGGCCTTGGTCGGCGCCGCGCATCGCTACGTCCACGGCGCCATGGCCTGGCACCTGCACCTGATACGCGCGAAAAAGACCTGGCATGCTGTGGTCTCCGCCGATCTGGATAAGGTCGCGGTGCACCTGCCTTATCCCGCCGGCAAGGCCATGGGGGTTGCTGCCGAGGCGCACCTCGATCTTGCGAGCGGCCCGCAGGGCGTGTTCGCGCGCGGCGTTCTGCCGCAGCATCTGGCTTTGTCTTATGCACAGCCGCGCGTGGGCGCGGGGGGGCTTTGGGTCGGTGTGGGGGCGGCCCTGCCCCCGCACACCCTTCGACCAGGGCTCGCGGTGGGTGTGCGCACGGGCTATCTGGCCGTAAGCCCGTGGCTTGCGTTCGTCCGCACGCTTATGCAGACCCATCTGCATAAGGCGTCGACCCGGGCGCTGTTCACGCTCCACTCGCTCTCAGCCTATGTCGGATCGCTCGAGTGGGCGAGGCGCACCTTCGGCACCATCCACGCCCGCTTCCAACATACGGGCACAATCTGGTCCGGCGTCCTCGAGGGCCCCGATGTCGCGGGGACTGTGGATTGGCGCCGATCCCCGCGTCCGGTCGTGATCATGAATCTGAATCACCTGGTCGTGCCCTCCGCCGCCCCGGCTAAGGCCGCCCCGGCAGCCAAGACGTCTCGTGCGCCGAGCGACCCGCGCCAGCTGCCGGTCATTCATTTCACGACCGGTAGCCTTAACGTCGACGGCCACTACATAGGACGTCTCGCAATCGACGGCCGGCCCTACCCCTACGGTTTTCAGGTCCAGCGCATCTGGCTTGTGCGGCCGCACGCGAGCGTCATGGGCCATGGCCAATGGACGATGCACGGTGGCCTCCCGGAGTCACTCTTCACGCTGGTCTTCAAAAGCCAGAATCTGGGCGATACGCTGTCGGCGTGGGGCTTGGCCCACCAGGTCGCGGGCGGTCGCATGATCGCGCACGGCACCTTGAATTGGCCCGGCGGTCCCGCGGCGTTTTCTTTGAACACGCTCGAGGGGGATATCCGCTTCGTGGCGCGGCACGGGCGCTTTGTCCAGGTGCGCCAAGGCGCGGGCAAGTTGCTTGGCATCTTCAACGTGGATTCCATTGCGCGCTACTTGACGCTGGATTTCAGTAGTATTTTTGGACGGGGTTTTGCCTTCGACCGTATCGATGGCAAACTCATTGCTCAAGGGGGCGTGGCCACGACCCGGGGGATACATATTGAAGGCGCGTCCGCTAATGTTGTCGTGTCGGGCCAGACCAACCTCGTGGCCAAGACCTTCGACCTGAAGCTTGGGGTGAATCCTCACATCCAGAACAATGTCACGCTCGCCACGGGGCTGATCGGGGGACCCATAGCAGGCGCCGTGGTGTTGTTGATGCAAAAAATATTTGCCCACGAGATCAGTCAGGGGGCGCGTCTCACCTACTACATAAAGGGACCATGGAGCAAGCCAAGCGTACAGAAGAAACCGGACAAGGACTGAGCGCGGTGTTTGCGGCCGTGCAGGTGTGCTCGGGGGGCGACGTCGCGGCGAATGTCGCGGTGGCCTGCGCTGCCCTGCAAGAGGCGCGCGCACGGGGCGCCCGTCTCGCGGTACTGCCCGAGAACTTTGCCTTGATGGCAGACTCCCAGGAACAGCGATTGCGTCACGCCGAGGCCGATGGCGGCGGCCCCATCCAAGAGGCGATCGCGCGAAGCTGTCGAGAGCTTTCCATGTGGGTCGTGGCCGGCACCATCCCTGTGCGCGGGCGTGATCCGGCCAAGGTGCGATCAGCGTGCCTCGTGTTCAACGATCAGGGAGAACGCGTTGCCCGTTATGATAAAATCCATCTTTTCGACGTGGATCTGGGTCCGGGCGAGCGCTACGCTGAGTCCGAGGCCTTCGAGGCGGGCGAGGTCCCTGTGGTCCTGGATACCCCGTTTGGCCGTCTGGGGCTTGCGATCTGCTACGACCTGCGTTTCCCCGAACTGTTCCGCGCGCTTTTGACCGCGGGTGCCGAGGTCGTAGCTCTGCCGGCGGCATTCACTGTCCCGACAGGCGAGGCACACTGGCAGATCCTGGTGCGCGCGCGGGCCATAGAAAATAGTTGTTATGTTGTCGCGGCGGCGCAGGGTGGCCGGCATGACAATGGTCGGACCACCTACGGGCACAGCATGATCGTCGATGCCTGGG